>CAIXTT010000086.1 GCA_903922455.1 uncultured Bacteroidota bacterium
AATTGCTGCGCCCTGCAGTTGGAGCGCAGTGGAATACTGCAGGGGTGAATTGCTGCGCCCTGCAGTTGGAGCGCAGTGGAATACTGCAGGGGTGAATTGCTGCGCCCTGCAGTTGGAGCGCAGTGGAATACTGCAGGGGTGGATTGCTGCGCCCTGCAGTTGGAGCAAAAAAGCCTTCTAGTCATATTGACCAGAAGGCTTTTTATTGAAATGAATCGAATTAATGATTTATAGCTTCACCATTTTCACGGTGCGGCTTCCCTTTTCAGATGTTAAACGAAGGAGATAAATCCCTTGTGGTGCTTGACGTAAATCGATAATTCCACGATAATTGGTACCAGCATTAATTCTCTGATTCATCATCACACGACCTTCTAAATCAGTCAGCATGTAAGACACTTGCTTCGCATCTACGCCATGTAATTCAAGATTAAACAATCCTGCAGACGGATTTGGATACACATTGACTACACCTAATTGATCAGGTTGCTCAATACCCACTGTCGCATCGATATTAATATTATCGATATACAGATTGTTACCATAGCCATTTATATTCACAAACTTCACAAGAATATTTGATCCAATCCAAGTGCTTAAGTTAATGGTATCATTTCTCCAGTCAGTAGCTAGTGTTGGTACCCAACTGTTTAAATTATCGACCACAGTAGCAAGGTTGGTTCCGTCCTTTTGATATCCGGAAGGAATCCAAGTAGTTCCGCAATCAGTAGAAATATCTACACGTAATGTGTCGGTAAAGGTGGCATTATAGCGTGCATAAGAAACATCGAACGTTAATAATGCAGATGATGCACTTGCTAAGGATGTTTCGAAAGTCGCTAATCCATCTTCAGCGCCAGCATTATCATAAACAAAGTTTTCTACGAACGAACACGTTGTTGGATTTCCTGCTGCACCTGTAATACCAGTTGCTTCTGTCCAAGTATTTGTTCCTCCGGCATCTTCAATATCCCATCCAGCAGGCGGGAATACTCCGCTTTGGAAATCTTCGATAATTGGAGCTGCGAAAGCAGGTAATATAGTGATGAATGAAGTTTGAGTAACGAGACCTCCACCGAAACTATTGGTTGCAGTAAGTTCAACATCATAAGCACCTGCTGCATTAAATACCACATCTGGATTTGCTGAATTAGCAGTAGTTCCATTTACAAAAGTTACGGTAGATGGTGTGAAAACCCAAGCCCAGCCTGTTGGTGAATTTAAACTTTGATCGGTAAAGGAGAATACTTTACCCGTACAACCTGTTGATGCACTTACATTAAATGCTGGAATTGGAGGAGCGGTAACATCAAGTACATTGATATCGTCCAGCGCGATATCAGAGGTGAAATCATTTCCTGTTATTCCTCTGAAACGAATATTAATAATTTCCCCAGACCAAGGCGCTAAATTTACTATCCCTTGTAACCATAGGTTTACTTGATTCCCAACAATAGCAGGAATTGCATCATTGATCCATCCTCCTTGAGAGAAAATATCAACATGCAATTCCCCCATAGCAGTACCAGTCATATGATACCAGAAAGTAAGTTGTGGTGAAGGTGCAGTTGATAAGTCAATACATGGAGATATTAGATTTGCTGTCTTTCCAAAACAAGCAGATGCTTCCAAATAAAGGTAATTCCCTGCGGCCGTTCCTAAAGTATGATCGGTAGTTGGACCTGTTCCTGTAGAAGGTGTCGCTCCTTCATTTACGCGGAAATCGATATCATCTTGATCTAAATTGGTTTCATTAATCCATCCATTCGTAAGACCACATACGGTGGCTTCACAGTCTGAAGCTACGTTACAAAGATTATCTGCTTCAAAGTCATTAACAAAAGGCAACGTGGCAGAGGTTCCTCCTATTACGGTAATTAATGCTTTAGCTGAATCGTTATAAATATATTGATCTCCAGTATAAGTCAACCAAACATCCAATACATAATTACCCGCAAGCGATACGTCAATGGTTGTAGCGAATGAAAACAGTTGAGATGCTCCTGGGTTAATCGTTCCGGTAAATGTTTCTGTAACAGTGGTCGTTCCATCTAATGAATAGTTCACTGGAATATTAGTTAGAGTACTCAGTCCTTCATTCGAAATTAACACAGCTACAACAACAGCAGAATTATCGTGACAATCTTGTAATGAACCTGAGGAAGGACTTACGAGTGCTGACAGATTAGCATCGGTGGCTAATGCACAATTAAATACACCCGCCGCTTTAAAAATGGCATTTGCTCTACGTCCAGTGTTTCCTTGAGACGTGTTTGCACTTACACTAAACCAATTGTCGATAGATGGATTTACTCCATATAGAACCATTGTATTTGATGTACTGTTGCCAGCAATATCCATGTACTTGCTTCCTAGGATATATCCAGTATATCCTGCTGCACCTGTGACTGCATTAAAACTAAGTTGTACTGAATCTGGACAAGCCCAATCAACCACAATACCTGTTGGTAAACCGATGATGGCTAATGAAGAATCAGATTCATCACTAAATCCATTACGAGAGATACGAACTTTAACTTCACCCGAAATTGAATTTGGAATATTCCATGTAAATTGTTGTAATGTTTGAGGTACGGCAGCAGAAATAGTATTCCAGTTGCCTCCGTTATCTGTTGTATATTCTAATAAATAATTTCCTGTGTTTTTCCGTCCATCCCAACGTATAACTTCACTCTCTCCCGGTACCAGACCTTCGCCACCATTCGGATAAGTAAGCGTAACGCCGTCTGTTCTAAATTCCCAAACCAAATAGTAACGTTGACCTAATGACGGTAAGGCGTACCCGTTAATAGTTACGTTATAAACTCCAGCGGTTGGTGTTGCAAGCGTTACTTGTTCCATATTGTTCAAGCTATCTATTCCGCGAACGGCAGGAGTGGTTAGATTTGCTACAATAGGCGTTGGATCTAATATCCAGGGATTCCAAACTGCCAAAGAGGGATCAGAAACGGTCATATTAATATCATTCACTAATGAAGGTGCGGAAGCCGGCGACCCGCCCACATCTGACCAATAAACCATCACTCTTACTTCTTGCACTCCAGCAGGAACAGTGATAGAATGGATATTACTATTTCCTTGAATTACTGAATCCGTTAAATAACGATTCTGCTCTAATGTTTGCAGTGCACGTAATGCATTTACGCGGCCCCATCCATAAGTAAAATCGGGACCGGGATTTCCAATATCTTCAGCTGTATTTAACAAACATGCTTTTACTAAAGCCGCATTGGGTGAAGTGGCAGTTGTTAATTCTTTAAAGGCTTGAAACATCTGTCCAAAAATTCCAGCAACACCAGGACATGCTGCGGAAGTTCCGCCTCCAACTTGATAGGTGTTGTTCTCATTCGTACTCATTTGGTCTCTTCCATTTGCGCAAATATCTGGTTTCACACGACCATCAGAAGCAGGACCGCGGCTACTCGATGGATCTAGCACTTCCAAAGCATCGAGATTTCCACATGCAACTACATTCTTTCCTGTTTTATAACCTCCTGTAATATTTCCCCAACCTGCACCTGCTCCATAATTACAATTTCCTGATTGGTTATTTCCTGCAGAAAATACAAATTGTAATTGAGGGTTATCGAATAACAACTGATCTCCAAATTGAGTGTCTGTAGTATATTCATTACAACCTTGAGAATAAGAAGTAGACGCTATTACAATCCCATAATTATTAAAATTTGCTACTGCATCTAAAACTTGAGGGTAAGCTCCAATATTATATGAATATAAATCAGCACCACTCGCCATTCCACGAATCGTTGGATTTAAATTACCTGCACCGCCTGCAATACCCGTGGTCATGTCGCCATGCGTTTGACCAGTACCCGTCGCAAAATTGGTAAGGCGGCCTGCGAAATCAATATGTGGACCAACAAATCCATCATCCGCAACAGCAATACTTACTCCCGTTCCATTATAATGACGACCGGTCGCATAATCACTATTAATTACATTCGAACGGTGCAAACTTCTTCCTTTGGTATCTTCCTTTTCACCGGGAGCAGCTATTGTATTGATGTAAAACACCCAAGGCTGGGCTGCTAAATTCATCAAAGCAAAATCACTTACTCGAATACTGATCGTTCTGCTTTTAGGTTCTTGTGAAAGAAGTTTTCCTTGCTCTAACGCTGATGTTAGTGCAGCACTATGAGAAATGTTTCCCTGATACTGAACATTTAAATCAACTGTTCCGCGCTCATTAATAGCCCAACCTTGGAAGCCTCCAATAATGTTGCGACTAATCTTTTGTGCTGGACTTTGTACTAAAACAGCTCGTACGTTAAATCCATTCAACAATGATTTATTAAATCCAAGAGGGATTGCCACCATAAAAGTATTCTTTGGAACATAATCCATGATTACTAATCCACTCTGGCGCATAGTATTTTGTTCCGTCATTCCAGGTAAGGAATTAAATTGAAGGAAGCGGTAATAATACCCGTTGAAAACATCTGAAGGTGATGCTTCAACAATAAATTCTGAAAGATTGGAGGTTGCTTGTACCGTTCCACTTTGCAAATAAATGTTGGTGTTTTGTTGTGCGATTGTGGCAACAGAAAATAACATTCCGATAGCGAACAACCAGGTGTAAATACGATTCATAATTAGGATTGATTTGGTTTTGCAGATGAATATAACGAATACAAAGGACTTTTATAAATAGACAAGATGCATAATCTGTCTATTTGCAAAATATTCCTTTGAGACCACACGAAAGTAAAAAGAATAATCCATTCTCTTTCAAAAGATTTTCCTGTGGAGAAATTATTGCTTTAAAATACTATCAAATCTTTTAACCTCGCCTTTCTACAGAATGTGAAACACGATACCCTGTCTTGTTCAAGGGTGTGAATCAAGATAACTAAAGATACAACAAACAACAAATACCTATAAGCAGATTAAAAATCTATACTTTCAATAATCGCTAACTTCTTAAAAATCAATGCGTGAATGCCCTCTACAATGCAATAGCGGGTTTAATTCCAATTAATCTGCCACCTTTGCGCTCGTAAAATATGCTCACACTTGTCCCTACACCCATTGGAAATTTGCAAGATATTACCTTGCGGGCATTAGCTGTTTTGAAAGAAGCCGACATCATTTTGGCGGAAGACACGCGCACCAGCAAGGTTTTACTCAACCATTTTGGAATTGATAAACGCGTTTTATCACATCATCAACATAACGAACACGCCGCACTTTCAGAGTTAATACGTTTTATGAAAGAAGGTCAAAAAATTGCGATGGTAAGCGATGCAGGAACACCGGGCATCAGTGATCCCGGATTTTTATTAGTACGTGAATGCATCAAAGAAGAAATTCCAGTTTTATGTTTGCCGGGCGCTACGGCTTTTGTTCCAGCATTAGTGATGAGTGGATTGCCTTGTGATCGATTTATTTTCGAAGGATTTCTTCCTCAGAAAAAAGGTAGGCAAACGCGATTGCTCGCATTAAAAGAAGAAAACAGAACTATGATTTTTTACGAAAGTCCATTTCGATTAATCAAGCTCATTGATGAATGCATTCTCCATTTTGGCGAAGAGCGCATGGCGTCCGTATCTCGTGAAATATCGAAGATGTTTGAAGAAACAAAACGTGGAACACTTTTGTCATTAAAAAATTATTTTGAAACAAAAGGCGTGAAAGGTGAGATTGTGATGGTGGTGGAGGGGGTGAAATAAATTCAGTCCCGATAGCGTTCGGGATATGAATGCAGAATTGGGACTTGAATTGGCCTTTTCCTTCATTAATTCGATAAATAAAACGCAAATTCCTTTTCTACATTAAAAATTCATTACTTTCATCCCCACAATCATTCACGTTGGAGCGAAAACACCCGGACATAAAAAATGATTTGATTGTTTTGCAAGTGGCAGGACAATTATTTTTTCTTTGCTTAACGTTGCTTTCTATTTATTTCTGGAAAGAGCGTCAAGCATTTGATGCCGCTCATTACTTGTTCGAAATCATTGATCGAAAATTTTTCTATGTTGCACATCAACGTCCCATCGGTATTGTATCACAAGTATTGCCTGTACTTGGTGTTTGGTTACACCTCCCCTTAAAAGCCATTGCTATTTTATACAGTTTGGGAGATATCATTTGGTATTATCTTCTTTTTCTGCTGATGGCGTATAAACTGGAAACGCGACGCGGCATCATTTGTTTATTGTTGATTCTCTCCCTCACTATTCGATACAGTTTTTTCTGTCCGGTGACTGAATTGCTTCAAGGATTAGCACTACTTCCTGTTTGGTTAGCATTGCTGGGACGCTCTTTTCGCTTTCGTTTTCCGATACTAATTAGTCTCATGGGGATCATCATTTTTTCGCATCCTTTATTATTCTATCCATTAGCGTTTACGTTTGCTTGGTGGTCATTGATGAGAGCGGAAGGAGCAAAATCCATCAACAGTGAAAAGAGCCGGCTCCCAAAAATACTGTGGCCTGCTTTGATTATCCTTATGGCTTTGAAATTTTTCTTGTTGGACAGTTACGATCACGATAAAACATTTTATCCCGTTGTTTACAACGATTATGGATTTTTAAAATCCCTATCTTTTGAAACTGTATTTGATTTGATGAAAGTGATTGCTGCCAACTACACGATTACCACTTTACTCTTCTTAGTTACTGTCGCTATTTATGCCATGCAAAGAAGAATTAAATCCAGTTTACTCCTCATCGCTTTTGTTCTGGGTTATGTAATCATCATTGCTGCCACCCATCGCTTTGGAGGTATTAGTAATTATTCCGAACGCATGTTGCTGCCCATTTCATTTATGATTGCCATGGCGGCCGCTGGAATTATTTCGTTATCTCGTGTGTTCGTTCCTAAGCTTATGTCGTTTGTTGGTCTCTCTCTTGTTTTGTTATTGCACCTTGATGTGCTTCGCATCACCGCAAAACCGTACACCTTACGTGTTGAACAAATGGAGTCGCTAACGAACATGTCGAGGAAGATTGGTATTCAAAAAGCCATTGTGGATGAAACTTTATTGGATCAAAATTCCTTTGCTATGAGTGGATGGAGTTATCCGATTGAAACACTTTGGATCTCCGCATTAAAAGGCCCCGACTCCTGCGTGAGCGTTATTCTCCAGCATGAACACGTGGAACGAATCGCTCAACAAAAGCATGCTGTTCGGGCCAATGAGTGGGTGAAGTGGACGGAAGTGATATTACCGCTATCGAGCTTAAACGAAAACTACTTCAACCTTCCTGCGGAAAGTTATTTATCATTAAACGAACCTGGAAATTCGTATATAGATACCGTTAGACTTCAAATTCAATCCTATTCTAAAATAAATCCGCAGAACTACGTCATTGCATTCGAGCTTTTGCTTGGTAAAAACAAAGCTTTATTTAGTTCGGATAGTACTTACTTAAGTTTGCAAATTCCAACCGGTCCACAAATTCGGTTGACGGTCCCATATACCCTAGTAGATGGCGGAATTTTATGGATGGAACTTCCAATGGACGCCATTAAAAACGATGATCAATTTGATGTTTTTCTACAGCAAGGTCAAAAAACACTTGCTCGTGAAAAAATTAAGTTTACACATGGTCAGTTTGGTTTAGTGAAACCGTGATCTGCTAAAAAATGTGCGGATCATTAAGTTAATTGGGTTAAGGAAGAGAAAAGTCCTTACGGCGTTGTTAAATCATACGTACTAGCAGTAGATATTGAAATTGGAAATTTGCTCCAGGTTTCTATACTATTGCGATGATTTATTCTCAAATAATACGAATGCCCGAATAACATTAGTGGTAACCGCGTGGAGGCCCATCCATCTGTTTCTAATAAGATTTTCTTTTCAAATACAGGCGCACTACTAAGATTGGTGTCTATAAATGAAATTGAAACAGAATCAGCAAGCAACGGCAAATTAATGGGGTCTATAACCGATTGCAAAAATCCTCCACCCAAATAATATCCTTCAATAAACATTCTCAAATTGAAAATAGGAATTTCGGGTTGTTGAAACCCTCGCGAACTAACAGTTGCATCAACAGTGTTTTCACCAATAAAACTTTCACCTAGTGTATAACTCTGCTGCAATGCACCTGCAATTTGGTTGTTGCCAGTGCATGCCAATACAGATTGTGCACGTACTGATGAAGTCATGATAAATAATAACGCTAATAAAAACAAGTTTTTCATCCTATTATATTTTATTGACAAACCCCATTCACACAAGTTTGGCCAGCAGAACAACTATTGCCGCAAGCACCGCAATTGGAAGTGTCGGATAACAAACTTACTTCGCAACCATCGG
>CAIXTT010000087.1 GCA_903922455.1 uncultured Bacteroidota bacterium
ATGAGTAAGGCGTAAAATAAACTACCAATTGCAATCATGATGAGATGTCGCGCCCAATTCCAACCTAAGCCAAGGTAAACGCGAGAGGTTCCAATAAGCCCTGCTGTAAATAGAATTTTCCCCCAGTATGAATTGCCTGAAAAGAAGGTTTTCCAAGTAGAAAGAGTAAAAAGTTTTTTAAGATCTACATACCAAAAAATGAGAGTGAACATTCCAAGTAAAGTGCTGATGTACCACATCACGTAGCAAGTCCTTATAGGATGGCCTCTTATTTGAATAAATTCAAGGAGAAATGGAATGCGATGTACCAAATACCCATCTGCATGACTGAATGAATCCCACGCTAAGTGTGTAAGTATTCCAATGAATGCTGATGTGAAGAAAAGAATCCAATTCTTTTTGATCCATTCCATAAAATCAGGATATTCTTCCAATTGAATTCTTTGATGAAAGAAATGGATGCGCTTAATTAATACAGGAAATAACAATTGATGCCATAGAAAAGCCATGATGAAAGTCATGGGCAAGTTGAAAATAAAAATGCCAAGCATAGTGTGACTTACATAGGCGGATGGACTCATCCAAATAAAGTATTCAAAATCGGGAATGATACTGCCAATGAATAATGCCGTCCAAGATACTGGAAGCTTTTTAAACGGCTTTAAAAAAAGTAATATGGCAGGATGTGCAGGTGTGAATGGCATGTTAGAGAATACTGAATTCGGTGCGGCGATTTTTAGCCTTCCCTTCGTCTGTATCATTCGTACCTACAGGTTTGGAATCACCGTATCCTTTATACGTCATACGTGCTGCAGGGATTCCTTTTTCTATCAAAAAATTGACAACAGCTTTAGCCCTTTGCTCTGATAAAATTACATTGGCTTTTTTATCGCCCGTATTGTCGGTATGTCCACTTATTTCTATGCGGAGTGTGCCTTGAGATTTTAAGAATGAAACTAATTTATTGAGCTCACTACTCGATTCCGTCTTTAATGTAAATTGATTAACACCAAAGAAAATATTTTTTAAAACCATCTTCTCACCGGCTTTTGGTTGCTGAAGTTTGATGAGTAAGTCAAATGCATTTTGCTTTTCATTCGCGGTTTTACATTCAAAATAGTCGGAATAAAACATATAGGCTTCTTTGTTTACATTCAACATGTAATTTTTTCCTGCAGGCAAGCAAGCAAGAAATTCTCCTCGTTTTTTGTCAGTGGTATTGGAGACCATTATTTTCCCTGTTTCTACATCAATGATTTCAAACTGTGCAGATAAAGGATTTCCTGTCACGGCATCCACTACTCTCGCTTTTACATAACTTACTAAAGCGGGCTGTATTTCTTTGTATAAGTCGAAACGATACAAATCTAAATTACCAAAGCCCCCTTGTCGGTTGCTGGAGAAGTAGGCTCGTTTTCCATCGGCACTAACGACTAAACTATTATCATCATCAGCAGTGTTGATGGGATACCCCAAATTTTTAGGTGCTCCCCATCTTCCGTTCTCTTGTCTTCTACTCACAAAAATATCTAATCCTCCCATTCCAGTATGTCCATCGGAACTAAAGTATAATGTTTGATTATCGGGATGAATAAATACAGATTCTTCTATGCCTTTTGAGTTGATGGTATCACTTAGAGGAGTTGGATTACTCCA
>CAIXTT010000088.1 GCA_903922455.1 uncultured Bacteroidota bacterium
AACGAAGTGTATAATAACCCTAAATCAGAATACACCCGTAAATTGATTGAAGCAATTCCGTTGTAAGATGGATGATATTGAAAAAAGAAAGAAGAATTATACTCCTGAAATTGCTTGGTTGAAAATAGCGCGTTGGTGCGCTTATCAAGAAAGAAGTCAACAAGAAGTTCGCGATAAATTGTATGAATACGGTTTGTATTCTAAAGATGTTGAACTTTTAATTTCTAGATTGATAGGTGACAATTTTTTAAACGAAGAACGTTTTGCCGTTGCATTTTCTGGAGGGAAATTTCGACAATTAGGATGGGGTAGAATCAAAATAAAATCTGCACTTAAGCAGAAAAGAGTTTCGGATTATTGCATGCGAAAAGGACTTTCATCCATTAGTGAAAAGGATTATATAATTAAGTTGGAGAAAGTAATTGCTAAACGTTCGAGAGAAGAAAAGGAAAAAAATCCGATGAAGCGAATGTATAAACTCGCTCAATATGCAATTTCTCGCGGTTATGAATCGGATTTGGTTTGGGATATCTTGAAGGCGGAGTAATGTAAAAAGCTTGTTTTTTCTTGATGATTCCATCAGGTAATGAAGCAGATTTTTAACCATGTTGAATCGATTTCCAATCAAATCACATCCTATTCCCGTTTTGCTTACTATCTTTGCATCATTATGTTTATAGAGCAATTAAAAGAACTTTCCGATCGTGTCGATGCTCTGAGGAGGCATCTTTGACGTCGATCGTCGATTACAACAAATCGCTCAAGAAGAGCAACTTACGCACGCACCCGATTTTTGGGAAGACCCTAAGAGAGCCGAACAAATCCTAAAAAAGATTAATCAAAAGAAGTACTGGACTAACGCCTTTACCGAAGTTCAAAGTGCAGTAGAGGATCTTTCTGTTCTTTTTGATTTTCAAAAAGCAGGTGAAGCAACCGAGCAGGAAGTGGATACGCTATTTATAGAAACCGGAAAGAAAGTCGAAGATCTTGAGTTTAAAAATATGCTCAGTGGTGAAGAAGATCGCTTTAGTGCGGTACTCACGGTGAACTCAGGTGCAGGAGGAACAGAAAGTCAAGATTGGTCCTCCATGTTGTTGCGCATGTACCTTAGATGGGCCGAACGTCACAAGTATAAAATTACAGAGATCGATTATTTGGATGGAGATGGTGCAGGAATTAAATCGGCTACCTACGAAATTGAAGGTGATTACGCATATGGTTATTTGAAAAGTGAGAACGGTGTGCATCGTTTGGTCCGCATCTCTCCCTTCGATTCAAACGCACGTCGGCATACATCTTTCGCTTCGGTTTTTGCTTACCCCATGATTGATGACGACATCAATATCGAAATTAAAGATGCCGATATTAGTATTCAAACATCGCGCTCAGGTGGGGCAGGTGGGCAAAATGTAAATAAAGTGGAAACGAAAGTGCAACTTACTCATCATCCAACTGGAATCGTGGTGGTATGTCAAGTGGAACGTACGCAAGGCGGAAATAAAGAACGCGCTATGAAAATGCTGAAGTCCCAGCTCTATGAATTGGAAGTTCGTAAGCGCGATGAAGCAAAAGCCGTCACCGAATCCTCCAAGAAAAAAATAGAGTGGGGAAGTCAAATCCGTTCTTATGTTTTACATCCGTACAAACTGGTAAAAGATAATCGCACCGACTATGAAACTTCCGACACACAAGCCGTTCTCGATGGTGAAATTGATGAATTCATTAAAGCCTATTTGATGGAGTATAGTAGTGAAGTAAAAGAACCAACATAAAAATTATTTAATTTATAGAAATTCTATTGTGCACTTTAGTGTTCTCTAGTGCCTCTAGTGTTAAAATTACCAAACATGTCAAAATTTAGAATTGAAAAAGATACGATGGGTACGGTAGAAGTACCTGCTCACGTTTATTGGGGTGCACAAACACAACGCTCCATCGAGAACTTTAAAATCGCTCAAGACATCAACAAAATGCCGAAAGAAATAATTCGTGCATTTGTCTACTTGAAGAAAGCCGCTGCCATTACC
>CAIXTT010000089.1 GCA_903922455.1 uncultured Bacteroidota bacterium
AAAACGTTTGCCTCAACAAAAGTATTCAACTTATAACTTTCCTGATCTTTTAAAATAGTAGCGCCACGAACATCATACTTTGTCTTTAGCAAATTCGTCATTCCTGGCTTCTTAAAATACTCATTTAGAACAATAGTATTAGAAAATTCACGTTCCGATTTGCCCATGAATTTAAAAATAGCATCCACCACATAAACATAAAAACATGTTAAAACAGAAGCAGGATTTCCGGGTAGACCGAAATACACTTTATCCTTCTTTGTTCCAAAGTAAATCGGTTTGCCAGGCTTTTGCTTTACCTTATGAAAATGCTTTTTTACTTGATGTTCGAGCAAAGTGGAGGCTACAAAATCAAAATCTCCCATCGAAACGCCTCCTGTGAAAAGTATAATGTCTGATTTTTTCTCTGCTTCCTTTAGTTTTCTTTTCACATCCTTCTCATCATCCTTAGCAAACAAAATAATTTCAGGCGCGATTCCATAATTCAATAAACTTGCTGTTAATCCGAAAGAATTACACTCATACACTTGGCCTGGCTTTAGCTTTTTTCCTGGCGCTGCTAACTCATCACCTGTAACAATAATGCCTATACGAGGTTTCGCAAACACTTTCAAATTCGCAATTCCAATGGATGCTAAAAATGCAATACTTCCTGCAGAAATCACATCTCCTTTTTTCAAAACAATTTTCCCTGACTTTACATGCGTAGCCTTCTTTCGAATATTCAATCCTACAACAGCCGATGCATCCAAAATAAAAACCTGATTTCCTTTCACCTCAACTTTCTCTTTCATCACAACACAATTTGCTCCTGATGGAACAGGTGCACCTGTAAATATTTTAGCTGCTTCGTGCTTCTTTAATTTCAAATCTGATTTCTTACCCGCTTGAATCATTGATGTTAGTAAAAGCGGAGACTTCTTATCCCACAATTTAAAATTAAAAGCGAATCCATCCATGGCCGATTGATCAAATGGAGGCGCATCTACCATTGTACTTACATTTTCTGCTAAAACATGATGAAGACATTCTAACAATGGCAAACTAATTACTTTACCTCTTGGCGTATTCTTTATCACCAAGCGACGAGCATTGTCGAATGAAATCATAGTATTTTTTTGCATTTATCCACCAATTGAAATCATAGAACGATTTTCAATAGTCTCTGCTGAAATGTTTGCGAGGTGGCCCATCATTTGTCCACCACGGGCTGCTTTTTTCTGCCAAACGCATTGCTGAATGATGGGAACTAGATCCTCACCATTTCTCAGTGCAGCAAGAATATCTGCTTCACCCTTTGAAAACAAACAATTCTTCATTTTGCCGTCTGAGGTCAATCGAAGTCGATTACAAGTATCACAAAACGGATCTGTCATCGTACTGATGATTGCAAAAGTTCCTGTATGATTCTTCACTTTAAAATTTCGAGCAGTATCATTTGGGCGATCATTCAATTTTTCGAATTCAAAATGCTCCTCTACTAAAGAAAGAATTTCCTCGGAAGAAAACACTTGTTGATGATCCCATCCATTGCCGGTAAATGGCATAAACTCAATAAAACGAACATGGAGATTTGCATTCTTCGTCATTTTAATAAATGCAGGAATCTCGAGGTGATTCACATCCTTCAGCACCACCATATTTAGCTTTACATGAAATCCACGATCAAGCAATAACTGAATATTATCTACCACTTTACTAAAATGCTTACGCTGTGATAAAATCTCAAAAGTAGTGGCATCTAAAGAGTCGAGGCTCACATTTACAGAACGCAAACCGGTTTCCACAAACAAATCGATGAACTCATCCACCAGAACGGCATTCGTAGTTAGTGCTAACTGAATTGGGAATTTTGATAATCGCGAAATGATTTCCCTGACTTCCTTTCTAACTAATGGTTCGCCGCCTGTTAAACGAATTTTTGTTACACCTAAATCCACAAATACTTTAGCGATGGAAATAATTTCATCTACGTTCATCATCGAACGAGTGGCTAAAAAACTTTCGGGAAGATCAAGAGGCATGCAATACAAACATCTCAAATTACACTTATCGGTAATTGAAATTCGCAAATAATCATGATTTCTATGGAATGAATCAACTAGCATTAGCTTAATTTCCTTCTACACATTATTTAATTTTACACTTTCAAAATTAGCAAATTAGATTGATTTATGTAACTCCACATCATCTGGACGTTTTTTCTTCCATCTACGGTGACTCCAGAGCCAAAAGGGAGGATCATTCAAAATATCTTTTTCAAGCATTTGAGTATGCAATTGAGTGATTTCACCGAATTCAGTAGCTGAAGGATCATCCATTAAATTCCGAAACTCTACTTGGTAAAAACCGCGTTTCACTTTATGAATACAACAAAACACCACTGGATAATTATAATCCTTGGCAAACTTCTCTGCACCGAAGAGCACAGCTGTTTCTTGATTTAAAAAATTCATCCAGTAGGCTTTCTTTACATTTCCGGGTGATTGATCGGTTCCAAAAATAAACGTAGATATTTCATGCTGCGTTTCATCGAACACTTTTTTCACATCCTTGATGGCAATCATTCTCAGTCCAAATTTACCTCTAGTCGCTCGCATCTTTACATCAAAAAACTGATTTGACAAGGGCTTATAAATAGCAATACTGTTATGTTTAATGGCACTATCAATGGCTACTGCAAACAACTCCCAGTTATTAAAATGACCACCCGCCATGATTACACTCTTTCCTTCATCAAAATACCTGTTCATCACTTCTGGGTTCACAAATTTCATTCGTGTTTGTACTTGAGATTCAGCTATTGAAAATACCTTAAAACTTTCCACGATAAGATCACAGAAATGTGCATAAAATTTCTTTGCGATATCGATATATTCTTGCTTCGATTTATCAGGAAATGAGCGTTCAATATTGCCAACAATTACTTTTTTTCTATAACCTAATACGTAATAAAAAAGAAAATACAAAAAATCTGAGATTCGATATAAAATAAAATACGGCAATGCCGAAATGGGCAATATAATCAGATAATAAAATACAGATGAGATGAATCGATTGATCATACGTTTCAAGTAGACCACAAAATTACAACTAATACTTCACCATTAGCAAATCACGTCTTAACCCATTCTTTAAGAGTACTCTCACCATGGAAGAACCAGAAGAAAGCCCAGAAATATCTGCATTGCTAGTGGCCCAAAAATATTGGGTTTGAAATCAATCTCGATGATTTATCAAAAAATCAACAGTAAAAAGAATCACATCCAAGATCATTATTATTTCCAAATCGTTAGCATTAAATCTAATTTTTAAAAGGCACATAAAACCAGAAAAAAATCCTCTTTGCTTCCGGAAGCAAAGAGGATTTAGCTAAATCTTAATTCTATCTAATAAACTATCTAACGATAAGTCTAGAAGTTAATATCGATCCATTCACATTTACTTTTACCAAATACATTCCTGAATTTAATCCATTTAATGGGATATTGAACACATTCTTTCCTGTTGATCCGTTGAATTGCTGAGAATATACTGATTGACCCAACATATCGAACATATCAATTACATACTTAGAAGAGTACTTTAAATTCACTTCCAATTGTGTTGATTGACTTGCTGGATTTGGATATACGGACATTGAAAATGCATCTGCCACCAATTCCTTAACAGTCGTTGTAATTCCATAAGCACCACGATTAACATTCAACACGGTATTCAAATCTGCATCTTGCAACATTCCAATTACACGCATATTATTTTCATTCCAGGTTACAGGAATTGTAGTAGAGAACGTGTAAGAATACGTAGTACCATTGGTTACAGTAGATGGAACAGATCCAGATTGACCTTCGAATCCACCCATAATATTTCTACCGACAAATTGATAAACCATATTTGAAAATGGCACTGGATTAGGATCAGTTTGCCAATTATGACCAGCACCCACTAACGGTAAATTTTGAGAAGTTGAGCTATAATAATTCGTTTGACTATAAGCTCCAGTAGTACCTACCACATCATCTTCTACTAATACTGCATTCAATCTAAAATTACCAGTTAATTCCGCTGCGAAAGTTGCCGAAACGACAACATCTACTTGACGAGAAACTGAATTGAAATAAGCACTTACTCCAACATCAGCCGGTGAAACATCATTAATTCTATTCAAATAACTAACTCCAAAATCTGTTGGATCCACATCGATATCCTTTCTATCAACAGCGCCACTAGGATATCCAGCAATCAATGTTCCTAACCCTGCATCATAAACTGCATCCGCCATAGGGTCGGCATTATGCACAGCTACAATAATGGCAGAACCTGCATACACCGTATCAAACTGTTCAGTATAAACTGCACCACGAGGGCACCATCCACACCATGTACCTGTACCTTCTTCCATCAACACTCTTTTCGTTGGCTGAAAAGAAAGACCAGTTACAACGGAACTTAAAGTATCATCAGTATGATCAGCATCTCCAACAATATCAACCCAAACTTTTACAGGATAAGGTATAGCAGAGGAAACATTTAATGGAGTACTATGAATAAACGAATAATTAGTATTTGAAAGAATGTTCAAACTAGTAAGTGAATACGTATACGTAGTACCACCAGTTTCATACTTAATATCCATGTTTGTAATTGCGTTTGCTCCTAAATTCTGAACAACACCTTCTATAAATACAGAGCCTGGTACAATTAGATATTTATCTACAGTCAACGTCTTTAACTTAGCCTGATCTGCCGCTTGTGAACCAAAGATATACTCATAATAAGTATTATCCGCTGGTGTTGCGTCAGCTCCAGCTACAGTTGAAAGAGATGGAGATCCTGTGATCGGGAAAGCTGTAGTTGAATTTAATTGAATTCCAGCAGAAACATTATATGCTAAATTATGTCTTTGATCAACAATATATATATTATTCGTTGTTTCTTCAAGTACCATTGACCAATAGGAATAAACGTTTGTATTCGAAGTTGAATAAGAAGAGAACATCACCCAATATTGTCGATTAGGCGCTGTTCCAAATGTTTTTGTAACCACATTATCATTAGTTCCTGTTCCACGAATACCCATGATACAAACTGAATTATCAGGAATTGTTGCATTGGGTAATGCAAGAGTTGAATAAGCAGGAACTGTTACAGCACCTGTCGTAAATGTTAAAACACCACTGGTAGATACTTTAAACTGGGTTACTGCTGCTCCATTGAAATTAAATGCAATCGGGAGGTTAGTAACTGCAGACCAAGCTGGCGTTGCTGAAGGAGCTCTAAGAACTGTCCAAGAAGCATCTAAACCACCACCAACAGGATACTCACTGTCATTATTTAAACCACCAGGATTCGTTCCTGCATTTTGATAAGGAACATAATAATACTGTGCACTAGCAAGAGTTGATAATAATATAAACGTTGCCATTAAGTTGTAAAACTTCTTCATTTGATATTGTTTTAGTATTTAGATTGAATGATCAAAGATAAAAAATCTAATGGTTTCCAATCCATAAAAAACATGTGCTATCTAAATATCTTGCCACTAACAATCAATAGATTACAACCTAAAAGCTGGAATTTAACAGATACTATAATTCCCACCTTATTTAAGACAGGGATAATTCAAAAACAGGTTTGTTTTGAAATTTGTATTAATTGGATTAAAATAATTTCAGGGGTATTATAGTATATGCTCGTATGCCTTCTTTCTGTGTTATAAAATTCAATGTATTTTTTTACTCCTGTATATAAGTCAATTCCGCCAGCTGTCTTAAAACTGGGGGGAATTATACTGTCAAAAAATTAAGCGATCATCGCAAGATTTTTTTATAGTTTAGCCAATTATGAGCGATCAATTACACAAATCTCCCTTTAACCTTGCCGTGTTAGTGGCTGGACTTGGATTTTTTGTAGACGCATTTGACCTTTTTTTATTCAATATTTATAGGGTTCCCAGCTTAAAAGAATTAGGTTTATCTGGAATTGAACTATCACAGCAAGGAGAATTTTTATTAGCCATTCAGATGGCTGGAATGATGGTTGGAGGTGTCTTAACCGGAATCATTGGCGACAAGAAAGGAAGAAAAACTGTTTTATTTGGATCCATTTTACTCTACTCAGTTAGCAATATTGCAAATGCTTTTGTTGATGACACGATTAGTTATGCAATCATTCGTTTCTTGGCGGGTGTTGGATTAGCGGGTGAACTCGGTGCAGGAATAACCATTGTAAGCGAAAGCATGAGTATAAAAAACAGAGGCTATGGAACCATTATAGTTGCTACATTAGGAGCACTTGGTGCAGTTACAGCAGGACTTATTGGCAATATTATTCCATGGAGAATTGCATTTTTCGTGGCGGGGTGTATGGGATTGATGTTATTAATATTAAGAATGAAAGTTTCCGAACCACAATTGTTTAAAGAGCAAATTCATCTAGCAAGTCACAAAAAAGGATCATTTAAAATGCTTTTTTCTAATGTAAAAAGAAGTAAGAAATACATAGCATGTATTTTGATGGGCGTACCCATTTGGTATAGCGTGGGATTACTTATCTCTTTGTCACCCGAAATCGCAAACCTTTATCATATCGAAAACTTACAATTGGCCACCTGTTTCATCCTATTCCAAATTGGAATTACGGTTGGTGATTTAAGCTCTGGAATTTTAAGTCAACTCGTTCACTCAAGAAAAAAAGTACTTTTAGCATTTATGCTTATTGCTATTGTAGCCACTTGCGTACACTTTGTCAATATCTCTAAAGGAATAGGTTTAAATGTTACTTCCTTTTGGATGGGATTAGGATGTGGTTATCTAAGCGTATTTGTTACTACCACAGCTGAACATTTTGGAACCAATTTAAGAGTCTTAGCAACGGCAACTGTTACCAACTTCATGAGAGGATCCATAACGATATTAGTACCATTTCATTTATGGATACAATCCTATTTCCAAGTTGATTTGGCCATGGGATTAATCATTACAGGAATTCTTGTTTGGACATTAGCGATAGCTTCAACAATCTATTTGCCCGAAACTTTCGATAAAAATTTAAATTTCAATGAAGAATAAAAATATAATTTTACAACCATTCCTAAATGAAAATATTTCCTGCATCCTTCATACAAAAAATGCAAGCACTTTTAAAAGGGGAAGCGGATGCATTTTTTGAAAGTCAGGAAAACCTTCCTCCTATTTCATTAAGAACACATCCTCAAAAGAAATATGGAAGTATTTTCTCAGAAGCACAAAAAGTAAAATGGTGCCATGAAGGCATTTATTTAGAATCGCGTCCTGTATTTACTTACGATCCTTTTTTTCACGGAGGTTCATACTATGTGCAAGAAGCGGGATCGATGCTATTAGAAAAATTTATTGTCCCCATTTTAGAAGAAAATAAAAATGCCAAAATATTAGATTTATGTGGTGCTCCAGGAGGAAAATCGACGCATATATTAAGCTTGATGAAAGGAGATGGAATTTTAGTAAGCAATGAAATCATTCCGCTGCGAAATAAAATACTAAGACAAAACATTGCGAAGTGGGGATATTCCAATTGCATCGTTACTCAAAACAAAGCAGAAGATTTTGCTAGAGGAGATGTTCAATTTGATGTTATCATTGTTGATGCACCGTGCAGTGGAGAAGGGCTTTTTCGAAAAGACGACCAAGCGATATTAGAATGGAGTACAGATCAAGTAATGGTTTGCAGTCAACGTCAAACTAAAATTTTGGAAGATATTCTTCCTGCATTAAAACCAGGAGGGTATCTCATTTACTCTACTTGCACCTATGAATCGGCAGAAAACGACGGGCAAATAGAACAATTGATTTCTAATTTTGGAATGGAAGTAATTACTCCCGAACCACCATCTGGAATAGCAAGTACAAAATACGGGTGGCAAGCCTTTCCTCACCTTGTAAAGAGTGAAGGATTTTATTGTTGTCTACTTAAAAAAGATGGTGAATTAAATTCTGACAACTTTTCATCAACTACGAAAGGCTCAACAAAAAAAAGCGGATTGCCACCTTTTGATAAATGGCTTATTAATGAAAATTCATTTATCATAACGCAACAACAAGATTTCATCTATGCCAACACAACAGATGTACATGAGTTAACCCAGCAATTAAGTAAAACAAATTACATTCGAATGAGTGGAATATTAATGGGTGAAATGAAAGGAAAAGATTTCATTCCTTCTGCAGAATTAGCTTTGAGTCTACACTTGAATAGAAAACTTTCAACCGTAGAACTCACTAAACAAGAATCCATCAACTATTTATGTGGTGAACCTCTTCAAGCGCAAAGTATAGATTTAGGATGGCATTTAGTCACCTATCAAAATCTGCCTTTAGGATGGGCAAAAAAGATTGCCAATCGATGGAATAATTACTATCCAAAAGAGTGGAGAATTCAGAACAAACCAAAAATTTAATTTATACGATTTGCTATGAAATGGGATATAGAAGTGGCTTATAAACACATCAGAAAAGATCCCAAATTAAAAGAGATCATAAAACAAACAGTGAAGTTAGCGCCTTCACATCAAAAAGATTTATTTACTTCTTTGCTTAGTGCTATTGTTAGTCAACAGCTGTCTACAAAAGCTGCTGCTACTATTTGGAATCGATTTATTAAATTATTTCCTGAAGAACAACCTACGGAGAATGCCATTCTTAAAATGGATATTGAACAACTGAGAGCCGTTGGACTTTCGTATCAAAAAGGTGGTTATTTAAAAAACATTGCTAGTTTTTCACTTGAAAAAACGCTTGAATACAAACGACTTTATCGAAAAAGTGATGATGATTTAATAGATTATTTATCGAGCATCAAAGGAGTTGGAAGATGGACAGCAGAAATGATTTTAATGTTCAATTTGAATCGGCCTGATGTACTTCCTGTAGACGATTTAGGTATACAGCAAGCGATGACAAAACTTTATGACATACCACTAAAAGGGAAAGAATTGAAAGCAGAAATGATTCGCATTTCATTGGCTTGGCAACCGTACCGGAGTTTAGCATCAAGGCATTTATGGAAGTGGAAAGATCAACCTTGAATTAAATTCTTGAACGCAGCGCTTTCTTTTTACTCAACAATTTAATTGTACTTATCAGTTTGACGGAAATCATCAAACTCACCAAGCTCATTTTTATTTCAAATCAACATTTGGATATAATTGGTTTCAAATTGAAATAACGCTGAATTAACCTAAATCGAGAATAAAATATAGTTACACTTTTTATAAATTGTTTACTTTTGCATTTCAACCACGGCAGCATATTCCTCGCATAGGCATTTGCAAAGGCCTATAAAACAGAAAGATATGCAAATTGGACAAAATACTGTAGTCAGTGTTACTTATGTGTTACACAGCAGTCAAGAAGGAAGTGAGAAAAATAAAGTTGAAGAAACTGGGAATGAAAATCCATTAATCTTTCTCTTTGGTTCAGGACAATTAATCCCTGCATTCGAAGATAACCTTGCTGGACTTTCAGTTGGAAATAACTTTGAATTCACCATCAACGCAGAAAATGGTTACGGCATGACTGAAGCAGATGCTTTAGTCAATGTACCGGATGACATGTTTAAAGTGGACGGTGTTTTAGACTTAGAAGTATTGCGTATTGGAAATATGGTTCCTCTCCTCGACCGTGAAGGGAATCAGATGGTCGCTAAAATTGTTGAATTCAAAGATGGTAACGTATTACTCGATTTTAATCACCCCTTAGCAAGTCAAGATTTGCATTTTAGCGGAACAGTGGTTCAAGTTCGTGAAGCTTCTCCAGAAGAAATTAAACATGGACATGCGCATACGCCGGGGATGCATGAGCATTAATTCTGCATTCTTAATTTATTTCGGCCACGCCGAGATTCCGCCTTTTAAGTTTATTACTTTCAATCCCATCTTCGACATCATATTGGCAGCGGATCCGCTTCTTGCACCACTTCTGCAAAAAACAAAGTAGGTTTTAGTGGGATCCATGGTTGTAATTTCTGAGGAGAATGATGGACTCAACATATTGGAGTTTTTAGCGCCTTTTATGGTTCCAGATTTAAATTCGGAGACTGAACGTACGTCCAACAAAACAGCATCTGCATTATCCTTCAGTCTTGCTTTAAACTCTTGTCCATCGCAATCATCGTAATTTTTCTTAAATAAATTTTGCAAGAATTTTATCATATCAATTTTTTTATTTTTTTAATTATTTTTTACAATAAGGTAGTGGGTTCATGATATGCTGAAACGTTAAACAGTCCCGAATCTTTTAAGGAGTTAAATCCTCCATTCACATTTATTAATTTATCAAATCCTCTGGCTTTTAGTATAGAAATAAAAATTACAGAACGATATCCTCCGGCGCAATAAACATAGGTTTCTTGCATACGATGTATCTTACTCATGCTTTCGTTGATATAATCTAATGGAGCTACTTCCGTATTTAAAATATGCTGTGCATCGTATTCACTTTTTCTACGCACATCAAGAAGTGCCAAGTGATTATCTTTATCGATTCGTTTTCTCAATTCCATCGCATCAATTGACTCAATGCTATCCACGGGTTCACCACTCTTTAAATAAGCAGAGAATCCTACATCTAAATAACCTATTGTATAATCGAATCCTACTCTAGAAAGTCGAGTAATTACTTCCTCCTCTCTACCTGGCTCTGTCACCAATACTATCTCTTGTTTCAAATCAGGAATCAATGCGCCAGCCCATGGTGCAAAATTTCCATTCAATCCAATATTTATTGAACCCGGAATAAATCCTTTTACAAATTCATCGGGATCTCGAGTATCCAAAATTAAAACATCTGATTCTTCAGCAACAAACTTAAACGTCGCAACGTCTAAAGGACGAGATCCACGTTCAATTACTTCGTTGAAACTTTGGCTATCCATTTTATTCATTGCTGCATTCTTTGGGAAATAAGCAGGTGGTGGCATCAATCCAGTCAATACTTCCTTCACAAATTCCTCCTTCGATATGTTAGCTCTTAAAGCATAATTATTTTTCAGTTGGTGTCCTAAAGTGTCAATGATTTTGCTCGACATATTTTTTCCGCAAGCAGAACCTGCACCATGTCCAGGATACACAATCACATCCTCCTGCAATGTCATTATTTTATTTCGCAATGAATCGTACAAATAACCCGCTAAAACTTCTTGCGTAATTTCTCCTTTTTGTGCTAAATCAGGACGACCCACATCACCAATAAATAAAGTGTCGCCCGAAAACAAAGCATGTTCTTTTCCATGCTCATCAATCACTAAAAAACAACTCGACTCCATCGTATGTCCTGGAGTGTGCAATACTTTGATAAAAATATTTCCTAATGGTAACATTTCATTATCCATTGCTTCGTGGAATTTAAACTCTGCTTTGGCGCTTGGACCATACACAATTTGAGCTCCTGTTTGTCGAGCTAAATCCAAATGACCAGAAACAAAATCAGCGTGAAAATGAGTTTCCAGAACATACTTTAGTTTTGCATTTCCTTTATGGAGTCGATCCATATAAGGTTTATATTCTCTCAATGGATCTACAATGGCTGCCTCACCATTTGATTCAATATAATAAGCTCCTTGAGCTAAACATCCAGTATAAATTTGTTCGATTTTCATAAGGTTCGTTTCTTGTTTTTACTATAGCAAAAGTATATTGAATGATTACTTTTAAAGGTTACTAAAGTTACATAGGAGTTATGATATTCGTCATTGATTTTATGATTTAATAAGTATTTATTCTCATCCAATCTGCGAAAGATTAAACACTAGAGACACTGGAGGTCACTGGAGAGCACTAGAGAAATAAAGTGCAATAAAAATTAAACTATCTTGAAACTAAAGATCACACGAACCTCTTGTGCACTTTTGTGTACTCTAGTTTCTCTAGTGTTAAAAAGATCAATTCAAAAAAATCCCGTTGCAAAATGAATCGCAACGGGATAATATTAACCACAATTTTACTTTGTTAATGTAGACGGGCAAACATAATCTGTTAAATCAAACTTTCCTGTGCTTTTAATTGAATTATATCCGCCTTTGATATCAATTAAATTATGATAACCTCTTGCTCTGAGAATCGATGTAAAAATCATGGAACGATATCCGCCTGCGCAATGAATGTAAACAGGTTCATCTTTGCTGATAGCAGGCATCGCATCATTCACAAAATCAAGTGGAGCATGTATAACACCATTAATATGTTCAGAAACATATTCACCGTTCTTTCTGACATCAACAACTTTTGTTTTTTCATTTTTAGAAATAATCTCCGCTAATTCATCGGAAGAAATGGAAGTGATCGTATCAATTTCTTTTCCTGCATTCTTCCATGCCTCTACTCCACCTGCTAAAAAACCTAAAGCATTATCATATCCAACACGAGCTAATCGCGTCACTACTTCCTCTTCACGACCTTCATCAGCAATAATTAATAGTTCTTGTTTCACATCCGGAATTAAAGCGCCCACCCACGGCGCAAATCCACCATCAATTCCAATATTGATGGAGTTCGGAACAAATGCCAATGCGAAAACTTGTGGCGCCCTCGTATCTAACAACAAGGCTCCTGTCTCGTTGGCTGCTGCTTCAAAAGCTTCAGGAGATAATCCCTGATTGCTACGCTTCATTACATTTGAAATGCTTTCATAACCTTCTTTATTCATCATTACATTCTGCGGGAAATAAGCAGGCGGAGGTAGTAATCCATCCGTTACTTCCATAATAAATTCAGCCTTCGTCATGTTTGCACGCAAAGCGTAATTCACTTCTTTCTGATGGCCTAGCGTATCATAAGTTTCTTTACTCATGTTTTTTCCGCAAGCAGAACCCGCACCGTGCGCTGGGTAAACGAGTACATCATTCGGCAAGGTCATTACTTTATTTCGCAACGAATCAAATAATAATCCAGCTAAATCATCTTGAGTAACATCTGATTTTTGCGCAAGATCGGGTCTTCCTACATCACCAATAAACAAAGTATCTCCTGTGAAGAGTGCCACTTCTTTTCCATTTTCATCCATCAACAAATAACAAGTCGATTCCATGGTATGTCCAGGAGTATGCAAAACTTTAAATCGCAATTTCCCTACTTTAAATTCCTCTCCATCGGCAGCTACAT
Source organism: uncultured Bacteroidota bacterium (assembly GCA_903922455.1). Lineage (GTDB taxonomy): Bacteria > Bacteroidota > Bacteroidia > AKYH767-A > OLB10 > JAJTFW01. The sequence goes on from CAIXTT010000089.1 coordinate 13,139, forward strand.
GCGAAGTAAAATTCGTCTTTGCATTCGGACCAAAAACAATACTCGCTCCTGTTGCATTAGCTAAATCAATATGCCCCGAAACGAAATCGGCATGGAAATGCGTTTCAAAAACGTACTTGATTTTCACACCTTCTTTTTCTGCGCGATCCAAATAAGGTTGCACCTCACGCAATGGATCAATCACAACCGCTTCATTTTCTGATTGGATGAAGTAAGCACCTTGTGCTAAACATCCTGTATAAATTTGTTCTATTTTCATTTCTATTTTATATAATCGTTTTCAATGCTATTTTATTTTAACCAAAGCTCTTTAATTATGATGCATATTCCGGTGATGAGTACAAACCATCCAAAACCCTTTTTCAATTTTGTACCATCAAACTTTTTGGACAAGGCATTTCCAATAAAGATTCCAATGACTGCGATACCTGTCACAGAGAGAAGAAGTAACCAATTTAAGTCATAATGTCCGAAATCACCAGTAAATCCAATCAATGATTTTACAGCAATGATTAACAGCGAAGTTCCAACCGCTTCTTTCATGGGCAATCCACTTAATAAGACGAGCGCAGGAATAATTAAAAATCCACCTCCAGCTCCTACCATTCCCGTTAAGGTGCCTACAAACAATCCTTCCAAAATAATGATGGGATAATTATAAGTTCTTTCACTTTTCGAAACAGAAACTTTATTTAATCCATTGCTTCTAATCATGGAGTATGCTGCGATGACCATCAACACTGCAAAAAGTAGCAACATAAATATCGACTTGGTTACGACAAACCCAGAAACTGTAAATACGACTTCCGGAATGGCTGGGACTAACAATAAACGAGTTAAATAAACGGCGATCAAAGATGGAATTCCAAAAATGACAGCAGTTTTCATATCGATCAATCCATCTTTAAACTTAGGAATTGCACCCACTAAAGCGGTGGTTCCTACTATAAATAATGAATACGAAGTGGACAATACGGCATCTTGATGAAATAAATAAACCAATACGGGTACGGTGAGGATGCTTCCACCTCCACCGATCAATCCAAGTGAAATTCCAATTAATGCCGAAGCGAGGTAACCAATTAGTATTAACATATCGTTTTTAACTGGTGCAAAGATGGGGCATCAAATCAAGATAATCGGTAACATTCATTACACAGACATATTTTTTAGGTCGATGGCATTACGGTTGAGTTTCAACTTTCCGGCTTGCTCCATACTTTTTAGCAATCGGGAAATGACTACTCGTGAAGTGCCTAAGTCATTAGCTATTTCTTCATGCGTAATTTTCAATTCGTCCGATTTAAAAGCATCCCTCTGTTTCTTCAAATAAAATTCAAGTCGTTCATCTAATCCTTTAAAAACCGTATGATCAATCAAATTCAACAATTCCTCAAAGCGATTCCGATAACTCTCTAAAACAAAGTAGTACCATGTTTTATATGTAGCCATCAAATTATCCATGATGGCGATGGGAACTAGAATCACTTCAGTAAGTTCTATCGTTTTGGCTAAGAGCTCACTCTGTTCTTGTCGGGCTGCGCAAATCATCGATAAAGCACAAGCATTTCCTGGTTCGAGGTAGTACATAAAGAACTCACTTCCTTGTTCTCCTTCCTTATAAACTTTAACTCTTCCTTTGGTTATCAGCATGGTAGACTTAAAAAATTGCCCGGGCTTCATTAAGATTTCCCCTGCTGAAAAATCACGAATCAGCGAGTTATTTGCTATTTCACGCATCAATGCAGGTTCAAGCATTGGGTAAAACGACTTCAATTTATCGATAATTTCCTGTTTTTCGGGGGTGATCACCTCATTCATAAGCACCAATTTAATCATATTTTTAGAATATTTGATTCTTCCTCCAATAATTCAAAGAATATCTTCGTTCAGTTTTACACATTTGACTGTTCAATACGCATACAGTGCTCAGTGTAAAACAAGAAGGAAATCTCGGTACTTTTAACCGCTAAACCAATTGACATGGCTGGAAAGGGAAATAGAATAAAAGAACCGATCGTTCAAGACGATGCGGAGATGGAAGAAGAATTGGTTGCTGAGAAGCCACAAAAAAAAGTTCGTCAGCGCAAAGAAAAAGTGGTAGCGGATGAACCAAATAATGTAAAGTTGTTTTTGACGAACGAAAGAACACATAAAATTTTCGGACTTTTTCTGTTACTTATTTCCGTTTATTCTTTGATTGCATTCACTTCTTATTTTTTCACTTGGAAAAATGATCAAAGTTTAGTGACGGGATCATGGTTCGATCTCATTCGTTTCTCTGATAAGCAAGTTGAAAATTGGTTAGGGAAGATTGGTGCCATCGTGTCGCATCAATTTATGTATAACTGGTTTGGATTGGCTGCCTATGCATTTGTATTACTTTCTTTCATCACTGGATTCAAAATATTATTTCAAGCATCGTTATTGCCGATCAAGAAAACTTTTCGTTACAGTTTATTCTGTTTATTATTCTTCCCTCCTGCACTATCATTTTTATTTAGCAGCAAACCTGATTTACTCTTTTTAGGAGGAGGAATTGGTTACCAAATAAACACGTGGCTAAATCTTTCTATCGGAAAAATTGGTACTGGATTCTTAATAGGCTTCACTGGATTTTCTTTCTTAGTGGCGGTTTACAATTTTAGTTTTAAAATTCCATCTCGGAATAAAAAGAATGAAGAGGAAGTAGATGCATTAATTTCTGAAGAAGAAGATTTCGTTGTTGGAAATAAATTAAAAGATTTTGAAGATGATTTGGGCGATGATAATATGGAATTGGAATTGCCCGATGATTATTCGCATCGTGATGAAATTCCAGCATTGTTTCCACCAATTATTGCAGCCAATACTGCGCCTCAACCCGAGATTCAATTGTTAGATGCCGACATTCCAGAAATGGAATTGGATGTAAATATGAATGATGATCTCACCTTGGAAATTGAATCACTAAAAGAAGGTGATGATTTGTTACGGGGAGATGGAATTGTAACCAGTGCAGAAGATGTAGATTTGGTAGAGCAATTGGGTGAATACGATCCAAAATTAGATTTAAGTCAATACCAACATCCTACTCTCGACTTACTAGAAAATTATACAAGCAGTCGTTCTCAGTTGAGTCGTGATGAGTTGATGGCAGAATTAGAAGCCAACAAAAAACGTATCATCGAAACACTTGGACATTATGCGATTGAGATTGATAAAATAAAAGCGACGGTAGGTCCTACGGTTACTCTTTTTGAAATTGTTCCAAAAGCAGGAATTCGAATTTCGAAAATTAAAAATTTGGAAGATGATATCGCGTTGAGTTTAGCTGCACTTGGAATTCGTATCATCGCTCCTATTCCTGGTAAAGGAACCATCGGTATTGAAGTGCCGAATCAAAATCCAGATATCGTAAGTATGCGATCTGTGATTGGCTCTGAGAAATTCCAGAATACTGATTACGATTTGCCGATTGCATTAGGTAAAACCATTTCAAATGAAATCTTTATTGCTGACTTAGCCAAGATGCCTCACTTGTTGATGGCAGGTGCTACAGGACAAGGTAAATCAGTAGGATTAAATGCGATTTTAGTTTCTCTACTTTATAAAAAACATCCGGCTCAAGTAAAATTCGTTTTAGTTGATCCAAAGAAAGTGGAGTTAACACTTTTCAAAACCATCGAACGACATTTCTTAGCGAAACTTCCGGGTGATGAAGATGCGATTATCACCGATACGAAGAAAGTAGTGAATACATTAAACTCACTTTGTATTGAGATGGATGATCGCTACGAATTATTGAAAGAAGCGCAAGTAAGAAATATTCGTGAGTACAACGTTAAGTTTATCTCCAGAAAGTTAAATCCGAATAACGGACATCGTTTCCTTCCTTACATTGTGTTGGTGGTTGATGAGTTTGCCGATTTAATTATGACGGCCGGTAAAGAAGTAGAAACACCGATTGCTCGTTTAGCACAGTTAGCACGTGCCATCGGAATTCACTTGATCATCGCAACACAACGTCCTTCTGTAAATATTATTACGGGTACTATCAAAGCCAACTTCCCGGCTCGATTAGCCTTTAGAGTAACTTCCAAAATCGACTCAAGAACTATCTTGGATACAGGCGGCGCCGATCAATTAATTGGTAGAGGAGATATGTTATTATCGACAGGTTCTGATTTAGTTCGAATGCAATGTGCTTTTGTTGACACGCCAGAAGTTGAAGCGATTACCAACTTCATTGGAAACCAACGTGCCTACCCACAAGCATACCAACTCCCTGAGTATGTGGGAGAAGGAGAAGCATCAGGCGGATCAAACGATATGGGTGCCGATGATTTTGATCCTTTATTCGATGAAGCGGCTCATATGGTGGTTCAGTTCCAACAAGGCTCTGCTTCATTATTACAAAGAAGATTGAAATTAGGATACAATAGAGCGGGCAGAATCGTGGATCAGCTTGAGGCTGCA
>CAIXTT010000090.1 GCA_903922455.1 uncultured Bacteroidota bacterium
CTGTTATAATAGAATCCTAATTCTGCCATACGTTGCAAATCGTATAAATTGCGTCCATCAAAAATTACTTTTTCTTTCATGGTTAATTTCAATTTGTCGAAATCAGGAGTTCGGAATAACGCCCACTCAGTAGCAATCAATAATGCATCCGCATCATGCGCTGCCTCATAAGGATCGTTTGCATAATGAATTACTTCACCGATTGATTGCTTCACATTCTCCATTGCTTCTGGATCAAATGCACTGATAGATGCTCCTGCAGCAATCAAATCACGAATAATGTATAATGCTGGTGCCTCACGAATATCATCCGTATCTGGTTTGAAAGCAAGACCCCAAACCGCGAATTTTTTACCCGCTAAATTTCCACCATAATGTTGTTTTAATTTTTCAACAAGAACAGTTTTTTGAGTTTCATTCACTTCCATCACCGATGAAAGAATTTTGAAATCGTAATTGTAGTCTTGTGATGTACGATAAAGTGCTTGAACATCTTTAGGGAAGCAAGATCCACCATATCCAATACCTGCAAATAAGAAACGTTTTCCAATTCGAGAATCAGAACCAATACCAATACGGATGGCATCTACATTAGCACCAACTTTTTCGCAAAGGTTGGAAACCTCATTCATGAAAGTGATTTTAGTAGCTAAAAATGCGTTGGCGGCGTACTTTGTTAATTCAGCAGAACGCTCATCCATAAAATAAATTGGATTTCCTTGACGTACAAAAGGTGCATATAAATCACTCATTATTTTTTTTGCCACTTCACTACGTGTTCCGATTACAACGCGATCAGGTTTCATGAAATCATCCACTGCATATCCTTCACGTAAGAATTCTGGATTTGAAATTACATCAAAGTGAACCGTGCAAGTTTTTGCAATAGCTTCACGAACTTTTTCAGCTGTCCCAACAGGAACCGTGCTTTTATTAATTACAATTTTATAATTTCTAATCAATCGACCTAATTGATTCGAAACACCCAGTATATATGAAAGATCAGCTGATCCATCTTCTCCCGGAGGTGTTGGTAATGCCAAGAAAATAATAGTAGCATCTTTTACCGCTTCTTCTAAATTGGTAGTAAATTGTAAACGACCTTGTTTTATGTTTCTTTCAAAAAGTACATCTAAATGTGGTTCGTAAATTGGAATGATGCTATTGCGCATTTTCTCCACTTTATTTGCATCAATGTCTACACAAGTAACATGGTTTCCCATTTCCGCGAAACACGTACCGGTAACTAATCCAACATATCCCGTTCCAACTACAGCAATATTCATATTTTTTGTTTAAATTGTTTCCCTATTTTATACTTAAAATTCTAATAAATGTTACCTCTACCGATTGACAAATTCTAATACACTTGAAGCAATATGGGCTAGGTCTTCATTTGTTAATTCAGTATGCATCGGTAAAGAAATTACATGTGCACATAGATCTTCTGTCACTGGGAAGTCGCCGTGCTTATATCTTGGATCTGTATATGCTTTTTGCATATGTAAAGGAATCGGGTAATAAATCATTGAAGGCACTCCCTTGCTTTCTAAATGCTCTCGTAATGCAGTTCTTGAAACACCTCTTAGCACTAATGTATATTGATGAAATACATGCGTTGAATGTTCTTGTCGAGTAGGGATTTTTAGTTTTGGATTTTTTCCGAATGCATGATCATAAAAAGCTGCAGCGCGTTGGCGAGCATCGCAATATTCGTCTAAATGACGAAGCTTGATTCTTAAAACAGCAGCTTGAATAGTATCTAGCCGACTGTTTACTCCAATATCATCATGATGATATTGGACAGATTGTCCATGATTGGCAATAATTCGGATGCGTTGAGCTAATTCATCATTTTGAGTAAATATAGCACCGCCATCACCCATGCATCCCAGATTTTTTGATGGGAAGAAAGATGTGGTTCCAATGGTTCCAATGGTACCTGCTTTCATGGTGGTTCCATTCGATAAAGTATATTCAGCACCTATAGCTTGCGCTGTATCTTCAATTACATATAAATTTCGAGCATTGGCAATCTCCATCACACGTTGCATATTGCTGCATTGACCGAATAAATGTACAGGAACAATAGCCACCGTTTTTGGAGTAATGGCTCTCTCAATTGCATCACAATCGATCGCGAAGGTGTCGGGATCAACATCTACCAAAACTGGCTTGAGTTGAAGCAAAGCAATTACTTCAGCAGTGGCTACATAAGTAAAACTTGCAGTAATAATTTCATCTCCTGGCTTAAAATTTAATGCCATCATAGCAATTTGTAAAGCATCGGTTCCATTCGCACATGGGATCACATGTTTAACATTCAAGTATTCTTCTAGTTCTTTAGCGAAATGTTTAACATCAGGACCATTGATATATGCCGATGAAACCACTACATCATTAATGGCTGTATCAATTTCAGTTTTTATTTTTTTATATTGACTTACTAAGTCAACCATGGACATTTTTTTCATTGTTTCCATTGCTTTTCGTTTTTAATGCTTACCTAAATAGATGTATAAGTTTCGGTCAGCGAAGATACTATTATTTGAAGTGAAATTAGGTATAGGCAATACTCTGTAAATTGTATAAATTTGCTCGCTATGTTGAAGAACCCCAAAAATGCGATTCTATTGTCTGTTTTTCTGCTGATTTCAGGTATAAACACATCATCGGCTCAGGTGAGTGTAAAAGACTCCTCCATTTCAATGGTGATGATTCGCCCGTCTTATGGCTTGCAAATTCCTGGTGGAGATCTAGCTAAACGTTTCGGCATCAATCAGTCAGTCGGCATGGGGGTAACGTATAAAACGGCTAAAGGATGGATGTTTACGGCAGATGGCGTCTTTATATTCGGAACTAAAATTAATGAACCGAATTTGTTTACCGGACTAACCACCTCTGAAGGGACTATTATCGGTGCTGATGGATATTATGCCGATGTTCGCGTCTTCGAGAGAGGGTACTATGCAACATTGGGTGTTGGTCGGCTATTTCATGTGGCTAAGCCTAATCCAAATTGTGGATTTATTATTGAAATGAGCCTTGGTTTTATGCAACATAAAATTTTGATTCAGGATAAAAAAAATGCAGTCCCATCCCTTCAAGAGGATTATCTTAAAGGGTACGACCGATTAACAAATGGATTTGCTGCAAGGGAGTTTCTTGGGTATTTATATGTTGGAAATCAGCGACTTGTTAACTTTTTTGGTGGTGTAGAAGCCGTTCAAGGGTGGACAGCTAGCAGACGTGATTTTGATTTTGGTTCTATGAAAGCGAATAAGAAAGCGAGAATTGATTTGCTATTTGGTATTCGTGTAGGTTGGATTATTCCATTGTTTAAAGAAGCACCTGATAAATTTTATATTTACTAATCAAATTTCCTATTTGAATTTATGTGCGATATTCACCAAATAAATTCGAAAGGATTCTAAATATCTATGATCCTTTTTTAAAAAATATTGATATCCATTAGTAGCGATTTAATAGTCGAGAAATGAAAGTGCTTTACTTCTTATTTATTCAGTTGTACGGATTATTAATTCGGATGGCCTCATTATTTAGTGATAAAGCAAAGAAATGGGTAAAAGGAAGGATAGGATGGAAGCAGGAATTAAAAGACGCACTTAAGAACACGAGTAGTCCTAGAATTTGGTTTCATTGCGCCTCCTTGGGTGAGTTTGAACAAGGTAGACCAGCATTAGAACAATTAAGAAAAGATTTTCCAAATCATTTTATTCTTCTTTCGTTTTTTTCACCTTCAGGATATGAAGCAAAAAAGAATGAGCCCATGGCCAACTATGTTTGTTATATGCCGTTGGATGGCCCACAAACAAGTAAAGCTTTTATCAGTATTTTAAATCCATCACTGGTATTTTTTGTGAAATATGAGTTTTGGTTTTTTTATGGAAAGGAATTGTTTCGAAGAAAAACTTCGTTCTATTGCCTCTCTGCCATCTTCCGTCCCGGTCAAATTTATTTTAAACCATGGGGTAAATTCTTTAAAAAAATTCTTACTCGCTATACACATATCTTCGTTCAAGACCAAGCGTCGTTGGAGTTGTTGTATCGGAATAGTATTCCATCTGTAACCGTGTCGGGTGACACACGCTTCGATCGTGTGCTGGAAATAAGTAGAAGAGATGTATCCTTTCCATTGATTGAAGATTTTTGCAAGAATAGTGTATGTATTATTGCAGGAAGTACATGGTCCGAAGACGAAAAAGTGTTGACGTCATTACTGCAAGATCATCCAACAATAAAATTAATCATTGCTCCACATGAAATAAATGAATCCAGAATTCGAAGTATAGAGAATCGATTTAGAGGAAAGACAACCCGTTACTCTATTTTAGAAAACGAAGTAAATGCAAATAGTAATGTGCTCATCATTGATAGTATCGGAAAGCTCTCCCTTATTTATCGATATGGAAAGTACACTTATGTTGGAGGTGGATTTGGAAAAGGAGTGCATAATATTTTAGAAGCTGCAGTCTATGGAAAGCCTGTATTTTTTGGACCCAATCATTTGAAATTTAAAGAAGCCAGGGATTTAAAGGCAATGGGTGGTGGGATTGGAATTAAGCAAGGAAAAAGTTTGTCGGCTGCTTTTGAATTAATGGAAAAAAATGAATCTAATTATCAAGTGTTGAGTACGAAGAACAGAAAATATATTGAAGACCGTAAAGGGGCTACTGCTATTTTGATGAATTATTTGTCGATGAATTATATCGATAGATAATATTTATTTCAAAAATTACTTGCTTTTTATATAATGGTAATGACCTTTTATTACCGGATGATTTCCTTCAAGTCCTTCTTCAGTTACAGATAATGTAAAATCGCGGAAAAATATTTCAAATAAATTCTCATCACTTTTTACTTGAAAATAATTATGATTTTTTGTGGATGGAATGCTGAGAATATGATCAGGACAAAATTCAAATGCAATTTGAAGGCTATCGAATGTTTCTCCATCTAATACTGCTTCTCCTTGCTGATCACAATACGTATAAACCGTGTCGTTATCGATGAATCCAATAGCCATAAAATAAGTACTCAAACTTGGATTAATATCAATCATTTTTATAGTTGTGGGTTTTCCTTTTTTTCGAGAGGAATTTGCCAAAAACAATGGGGGTTTTTTAGATGGGTCTGAATTCAGCACAACCATTTTTTTATTGTCTTTTGAAAGTTCTTCCTCCCAGGTCCCAATTCCAAAACGATCTAATGCTCCGCTCGAATAGAAGAACTCGAAAGTAAAATCGTCCTTGATATCAATGCCCGAAGCGACATCTGGAATGGATTCTAAATAATATTCTCTGCAAACTCCACAATTCCTTAGTACTTGCGCAACGGATGTAGTGAATGAAAGGCAAAAAAATAAAAAAAGTAATAGCAATGTGTTTGTATTCATCGTAAGATGTACATTCGATAACTATCCAATTTAATCAGTACAAATAATAATACGGTAAATCCCCAAAGTGAAGATCCTCCATAACTAAAGAAGGGTAATGGAATTCCAATCACTGGAGCTAATCCAATGGCCATTCCTACATTGATCATTAAATGGAAAAACAAAATCGAAGCGACACCATAAGCATAAATTCTAGTATAGGTGGAACGTTGCCGTTCAGCAATAAATACAATTCGATAGAGAAGTAAAGTAAATAGAATTAAAACAAATGCAGTTCCAACAAATCCCCATTCTTCACCTACAGTGCAGAAAATAAAGTCGGTGCTTTGCTCAGGAACAAAATCGAATTTGGTTTGCGTGCCTTGTAAAAATCCTTTGCCAGTAAATCCGCCCGAACCAATTGCAATTAGACTTTGATTTACATTATAACCTGCACCTTTCGGATCACTCCTTTTCCCTAACAATACTTCGATTCTTTCACGTTGATGGGTCTGAAGTATTTCATTAAAAGCATAATCAACACTAAATACGATTCCTGAACAAAGCGCTGTGATAATCAAAATAACTATTATGTTATTTCTTGTTTTGCGCATAAGTAAATAGGCCACAAATCCTAATCCTCCAATAACACCAATGAGTACTGTATTTGGAACCATTAAGGCAAGTATAAATAATACTCCGGCCAAGAATCCAAAGATGAGTACGTTTTGCGATAAACCTTCTCTATACAATACAAAGATGAATGCAATGAAAACTAAAGCGGAACCGGTGTCATTTTGAAGAAGCACCAGAGCCATGGGTAAAAGGATGAGGAGTCCGGCAGTGATTTTGGTTTTCATATCCTCCATGCGAATTCCCAATGCACTTAGGTATTTTGCTACTGCCATGTTGGTAGCAAATTTGGCAAACTCCGAAGGTTGTAACTTGAAACTCCCAATTTCAATCCACGATCGCGCACCTTGCACGTCCCGTGCAATGACAAGTACAACAAGTAAAATCCCCATCGTGACAATGTAAATAGGAAAAGAAAAGGCAGCATAAAATTTCCCATCAATAACGAGAATAGCCAACCCAATAACCAGTGAAGTTCCAATCCACAACATTTGTCGACCATAACTCTGAGTAAGGTCGAACATGTTTTTGTGTTCTTCGTTGTAAACCGCTGCATAAATATTAATCCATCCTAATAATACAAGCACCAAATAAAATACGACCAACAGCCAGTCTATATTTTCGAATATGGAATTTTGTTTACGCATCAGTTAATATCAATCGAAAATATTATTTCTTTTTATTATTCAACAAAGCTATGCTCGAATCTTTTTTATTTTTCGGCTTCACCAGATTACTATCTTTTACTTTTAATCCAGGATTTTCTAGGCTCTTGTTTTGAAGTGGAAGTAAATATCCTTTTAACATTCGTTCTTCAAGGTCGTGTCGTTTGATAGAATCTTTTAAATATTTTTCCATCATTAAACTCGCGATAGGTGCTGCCCATGTCGCACCAAATCCTGCGTTTTCAACCATCACGGCAATGGCAATCTTTGGATTATCTCTCGGTGCAAAGGCTACAAACAAACTATGATCTTTTCCATGTGGATTTTGTGCCGTTCCCGTTTTCCCACAGATGACGAGTGAATCGAACCTCGCTACTCGTGCAGTGCCTGCTTCAACAACACGTTGCATACCATCTTGAATAATGTTAAAGTTTTCGGCAGATACTTTTGTGTAATGTCGTTCGCCTAAGTTCCGTGTCGTGTTCGGATATTTGCCAATCTGTTTAATAACATGAGGCGTATAGTAGTATCCTTTGTTAGCAATGATGCAAATAATATTTGCCATTTGCATAGGATTAATTCCTAACTCACCTTGACCAATTCCAAGTGAATAAATAGTAGAAGCCTTCCAATGTCCTTTCCCGTAGTACTTATCATAAAATTCAACCGTTGGAATAAGTCCTTTTAATTCGTGAGGCATATCTACTCCAATCTTTTTTCCAACACCAAAACTCATTTGGTATTCTCTCCATAATCTGTAGCCATTTTCACTAGATCCATACTTTCGATTATCGACAAAAGACCTGAACGTATTACAGAAATAGGGATTACAAGAATATTGGATTGCACCTTCTAACGCAATAGCAGGGTGAGGGTGACACTTTATACTCTTGCTTCCAACAACAAAGGAATGCGCATAGGAAGTATTACTGCCAATGATGCCCTCTTGTAAAGCTGCCAATGCATTCGTTAATTTAAAAGTAGAGCCCGGTGGATAATAGGCTTGCATAGCTCGGTTGAACAATGGCTTATTCTCATCTTTTAATAAGTATCCATAATTCTTCGACCGAACTCTTCCTACTAATAAATTAGGATCGTAAGACGGAGAGGAAATCATGGCTAAAATTTCTCCCGTTTGTGGTTCGATGGCTACAACAGATCCAATTTTATTTTGCAAGAGTAGTTCTCCGTACGATTGTAAGTCGGCATCCAATGTTGCTACTAGATTTTGTCCAGCTATAGCTATCGTATCATAGATCCCACCTTTATAACTTCCCTTTTCTCGATTAAATACATCTACCATCACAATGCGAACACCACGCCGACCTCTGAGCTCTAACTCATAGCTTTGTTCGATTCCGCTAATACCAATATAATCACCAATACGATAATAAGGATTCTTAGCAATTAACTCATCGTTTACCTCACCAATATATCCCAAAACGTGAGCAGCTGTGTTATTGGGATATTTCCTCAGCGTTCGTGGCTGAACATAGAATCCTTGAAACTTGTAAAGCTTTTCCTGGAAGGTAGCGAAAGACTCGGCAGAAATTTGTTTTTCAAATGTACTCGCCTTCATTCGAGAAAACGAAGTCGCCTTTTTCATTTTATCAATGAACGACTCTTTGCTAATATCTAATAATCTGCAAAATTCAAGCGTATCGATTTCTGTCACTTGCTTGGGAATGACCATCAAATCGTAAACGGCCTGATTGAATGCTACGATTTTTCCTTTGCGGTCATAAATCATGCCTCGTGCAGGGTAGTCGGTGATGTATCTTAATACGTTGTTGGTAGCAGACACCGAATAACTTTCATTGATTACTTGAACATAAAATAATCGAATCAAGAAAATAATCACCACCGAGGTGATGATACCTAAAAATACTATTCTCTGATTTGATCCTGGATTATACATTTTTAATTAGTAGGAGTTAGTTCCCATTCCCTCACCAAAAACAAGTTGTTTTTATTGTTCATTTATTTTTAATGGTATTAGTGAAATTCAGAAGCGCAATTAAATGAATCTATTCATTTAATTTGTACTCTTTGGTTTTGATGTGAGGTATTGGGCAATGATAATTAAAAGTAAAGTTAACAGACTACTTAATGCGATTCTGGTGAGGGTATCGAAAAATTCTGAGAAGCGAAAAACTTCAATGAAGAATAAGAATAAATGATGAACAAATACCAAAAGCGAAGCATAGGCTATATACCAAGCAAATCCTAATTTTTTAATGGAAGGTTCGGTCTCGATATCATACCCATCACGCGGAGAAATCATTTTTAACCAATAGGGACGGAGGTACATCATAAACAAACAAGCCGAAGCATGCATTCCAGGTGTATTTTGAAACATGTCAATAGAAAGTCCGGTAAGGAATGCAATTGGCAGCAACAAAAGTTTAGGCAAATTAACGGGCAACGATAATAAAAATAATATATATAAGAAGGGGTTGATAAAAGTTCCAAGTTGAATATTATTCAAAATCAAAATTTGCAAACTGATTAAGAGTAAGAAGCGGAAGAGGTGACGTAAAATTACTAAGATCATTGTTCGTCCTCCTTTGCTTTATTGAGTTCTTCTATTGAACTCTGCTCTTTCTTCATTAAATTTCTGACCACATAAACATGGCTTAACGCACTGAAGTTCATTGCCAGTCTTACTTTTATCTTGTAGAAAGGGGAGCCCGGCTCTACTTGAAAATCTACTACGCGACCAATAAAAATTCCTGAAGGATACGTAGAAGAAAAGGCAGTAGTGACAATAGAATCTCCTTTAATAATGGGAACCGTTTTGTCAATTTCATTCAGATACATGTAATTCGGGTTTTCACCATCCCATTTTAACGATCCAAAGAATTTGTTTCTCTTAATCATTACAGACGAGCTACTTTCTTTATGTAACAAAGACATCACTGTGCAATAATGTTCTGAAACATGATTCACAATGCCAACAATTCCTTTCGGACCAACAACACCCATCTCTGGTTTTACTCCTTGCAAACTACCTTTGTTTAGCGTGATGAAATTGTTGCGGTGATGCAATGAATTGTTGATCACATTGGCAGTGATGTATTCGTATTGTTGTAAGTTGACGGAATCTTTTACAGGAGAATAAACCGAATCCAGTTCGTATTTATTTTCAGTAAGCATGGTTCTTAATCGAGCGTTTTCTTCGGCTAAGCTGGTGTTGTTGTCGCGAAGATGAATGTACTCTTTAACATAATTCACCACTTCCATCGTATTCGTCACTACCTGATTGGTAGCATTCAAAACAGAAGCTTGCTGAAAACGATTGTTCTTTGCAATGAGATAGAAACAAAATATTTGTAGCAGCAAAAAAAATAAAGTAAAGTTATTTCGCCATATAAGCTGGAAGAGTAACCTCATGTCTGCAGTTTATTCAACGTGTTGGATGATCAATAAAGGAATTTCCCTTGTCAATTAATGCTGAAGGAATTTGTATCGATGAATATTTTTTAATGCAATGCCTGTACCACGTACTACAGCGCGAAGTGGATCTTCGGCTACATGTACCGGTAGTTTTGTTTTCATGGAAATTCTTTTATCAAGTCCACGAAGTAAGGCTCCACCACCCGTTAAATAAATTCCTGTACGGAAAATATCCGCTGATAATTCTGGAGGTGTAATTTCCAACGCTTTTAAAATAGCTTCTTCAATTTTACTGATGGATTTATCTAGCGCATGTGCAATTTCTGGATAACTCACTGTAATTTCTTTTGGAATACCGGTCATCAAATCACGTCCATGCACCGCAAAATCAGGAGGAGCATTATCCAATTCAGGAAGCGCTGATCCAACTTCAATTTTAATTCGCTCTGCAGTACGCTCTCCAATTAAAATATTATGTTGACGTCGCATGTAATCCCAAATATCGGTGGTGAATGCATCACCAGCGACACGTATACTTTGGTCGCATACAATTCCACCCAATGCAATAACCGCAATTTCAGAAGTACCTCCACCAATATCGATGATCATATTTCCCATAGGCTCTTCCACATCGATTCCAATACCGATTGCAGCAGCCATCGGCTCATGAATTAAATAAACTTCTTTAGCACCTGCATGTTCTGCGGAGTCACGAACAGCACGCTTTTCAACCTCTGTAATTCCGGAAGGAATACAAATTACCATACGCAATGAAGGTGTAAAAACTTTACTTCCCGAGCTGATCATTCGAATCATGCCCTTGATCATTTGCTCGGCAGCTTCAAAATCTGCAATCACTCCATCCTTCAATGGTCGAACGGTCTTGATGTTTTCATGCGTCTTACCATGCATCATCATAGCCTGTTTTCCAACAGCGATAATTCTACCAGTGGTTCGGTCGATGGCTACGATTGAAGGTTCATCAACCACAACTTTGTCGTTGTGAATGATTAGGGTATTTGCTGTACCTAAATCAATGGCTATCTCCTGGGTGAGGAAATCAAAGAGTCCCATACTTGCGCGCTTCTTTTAGTTGATTAATTAAGATTGCTAAATCTTCGAGTTGTCTTGTGATCTCGAAATTTAGCCTTACTCTTGACTGTTGCAAGGTAATTTTATCGAGTATGCAAAATTGGAAAGAAAAACTGAATTATGAACTCCTTAATGTTTAAAATGACGAACACCTGTAATTACCATCGAAATGCCGAGTTCGTTGGCTTTGTCGACTGATTCCTGATCACGCATCGATCCGCCGGGTTGAATAACGGATGTGATGCCGGCTTGGTGTGCAATTTCTACACAATCTGGAAAAGGAAAAAATGCATCCGATGCCATCACCGCTCCCTCTAAAGAAAAGCCAAAATGAACTGCTTTTGCAATGGCTTGTTTTAATGCATCTATTCTAGAAGTTTGACCGACTCCGCTGGCTAATAATTGTCCGTTTTTTGCCAATACAATGGCATTGCTCTTGCTGTGTTTCACAATTTTGTTGGCGAAGAGCAAATCATTAATTTCTGATGCCGATGTTTCTTTCTGCGTAACGTTTTTTAAATCAGAACTAGCTTCAGTGATTTGATCCGCATCCTGTTCTAAAACACCGTTCATCGCACTTCTAAATATGGTTTTTTGAGCCAAGAATGTATTGGTTTTCAATATCATTCTGTTCTTTTTCGACTGAAGTACCAGCAAGGCTTCGTCTGTAAATCCAGGTGCTAAGAGTACTTCAAAAAACAGCGAATTCATGGCTTCTGCAACTTCTAAAGTGATTTCTCGATTGGCGACTAAGATTCCACCAAACGCCGAAACCGGATCTCCTGCAAATGCTTTTTCCCAGGCTGTCAGTAGGTTGGAATCAGATGCTAATCCACAAGCATTATTATGTTTGATGACCGCCACACTTGGTTCCGAAAAATCTCTGATCAATGCAATCGCTGCATCAACATCAAGTAAATTATTGTAACTAAGCTCTTTGCCGTGAAGTTGAGTAAAGACTTCGGCCATGTTTCCGTGGAACATTGCTTTCTGATGCGGATTTTCTCCATATCGAAGCGACTTACTTTCCCAGCTTGAAGGCATCTGAACTTGATCGTCCATCAATTTACCATGGGTAAACCAAGAATTAATAGCACCATCGTAATGACTACTTACTCCAAATGCTTTCTGAGCTTGGTTTCTTCTGATCTCTAAAGATGTTTTACCATTATGATTTTCAATTACATCAATTAATAAGGAATAGTCTTTTACCGATGGAATGATCAAGACATCATTGAAATTTTTAGCCGCACCTCTTATTAAGCTGATGCCGCCAATATCAATCTTTTCAATAATAGCTTCTGCGGATCCGCCTGCTTTAACAGTTTCTTCAAAAGGATACAAATCAACCACTACTAAATCAATAAAAGGAAGTTGATGCTTTTTCATTTCCTCTTGATGGACTTGATCGTTTCTTTTTGCCAAGATTCCTCCAAAAACTCCTGGATGCAAAGTTTTCACTCTTCCTCCAAGAATGGAAGGATAGCCTGTAATGTCTTCCACCGGAATAACTGGAATTCCTCTTTC
>CAIXTT010000091.1 GCA_903922455.1 uncultured Bacteroidota bacterium
AATGATAGCCATTTTTTTATATGTTGGTGTTGAAGTTTCAACGGCATCTAATCTTCCGGAGTTTATGCGCGTTCATTTGCAAACGCCCACAAGTGAAATTGCACCTTACGTTTCTTTGTTCTGGGCGAGTTTGATGATTGGGCGTTGGACAGGTGCCGTAGGAGCATTTGATTTGAAAAGAAATGTAAGGACCTTCTTGAATTTTATTTTACCATATGCAGCATTTGGTGTTTTCTTATTCGCGAATCGTATTGCGAATAATGATCTGACTCCGTTTTATGTTTATGCATTTGTAATTATTCTGATCATCATTGCTGATATTCTAAGTAGAGGAAATCCCGCAAGACAACTTTTACTTTTCTCCTGTTGTGGAATTGTAGCATTGTTAGTGGGTATTTGTGCCGATGGGTTGATCAGCGTATATGCATTCATCAGCGTTGGTTTGTTTTGTTCAACATTATGGCCGTGTATTTTCACACTTGCTATTGCAGGATTGGGAAAACATACAAACGAAGGTTCAAGCTTTTTGATTATGATGATTATGGGTGGAGGATTTGTAAGTCTACTGCAAGGCTGGCTCGCTTCCGATCATCTACTCGGTATTCAAGCAAGTTATGTAGTCGGTATTCTTTGTTTTTTGTATTTAGCGTACTATGGGTGGAAAGTGAAAAATATTTTGGCTGTTCAAGGGATTCATTATGATAAGGCAATAACTTCACATTGATACAAAGATCAGGAGTAAGTAAATGCGATATGATTAAATAAATATGTTGTCTGTAATGTTAGATGGATGTATTAAAGTACCTGTAAAAATGAAGATTAATATAATAAATTCGCTCGTCCTAATTTTACTTTTTTCTTCACATGTCTTCTCTCAGAAAGTATCTTTAATTCCACTCCCCAATAAAATTTCTTCCGCTCCTAAAAAGTTTACCATTTCTTCTGCGACAAAAATTTTAGCAAATGGTGACATGGCCATACAAGCAGCTGAACTTTTTAATTCATGGTTGAAGCAAACAAACGGATATGCATTGCCGATAGTTTCCACGGTTTTAAGGAAAGATCGATACATCGCATTTTCAATGATCAATGATACTTCAGAAAAGTACATGTTGAAAGTGAAACGAAGGTTTGTGCTTTTAGAAGGAGGTGCTGCTGGACTAATCAGAGGCACTAGCACTTTGTTGCAGTTGGCTTTTCAGTCACTTGAAACTAAAAATAAAATTCCTTGTCAAACTATTTATGATCAACCTAAATTTGGTTATCGTGGTGTGCATTTGGATGTATCTCGCCATTTTTTATCGAAGGAGTTTGTGAAAAGATACATTGATCTACTTGCTCTCTATAAGATGAATACTTTTCATTGGCATCTTACCGATGATCAAGGATGGAGAATTCAAATTATTAAGTATCCCCGACTCACCGATGTGGGCTCATGGAGAAGTGGAAGTATGATTGGTCCCTACCGAAATCAACAATTCGATTCTATTCCCTACGGTGGATTCTACACGCAGAATGACATTCGTGAAGTGGTATACTATGCTTCGCAACGTCAAATTACCATCATTCCTGAAATTGAAATGCCTGGACATTCTCTTGCCGCTTTAGCGGCCTATCCAGAGTATTCTTGTTTGGGTACAGTGAAGGAAGTGGGAAGAGCTTGGGGAGGATTTGATGATGTGTTTTGTGTGAATGATTCTACTTTTTCTTTTCTGGAAGATGTTCTTTCCGAAGTCATCGAATTGTTTCCTTCAAAATATATTCATATCGGAGGCGATGAATGTCCGAAATTAAGATGGAGCCAATGCCCAAAATGTTTAAATACTCGCTTTGAAAAGAATTTGAATAACGAAGATGAGTTACAAAGTTATTTCATTCAGCGTATAGAAAAATTTCTAAATAGTAAAGACCGGCAAATTATTGGATGGGATGAAATTTTAGAAGGCGGACTCGCGCCTAACGCCACGGTAATGAGTTGGAGAGGAATTGATGGTGGAAAAACAGCGGCACGATCTGGACATAACGCAATTATGTCGCCCGGCACCCATTGTTATTTCGATCACTATCAGGGGGAGAGAGCAACAGAGCCTTTGGCATTCGGAGGGTATACCACATTGGAAAAAGTGTATTCATATCGACCCATTCCCGATTCGTTAACGAAAGATGAACAGAAATTTATTTTAGGTGCCCAAGCAAATTTGTGGACCGAATATATGTATGATGAAAAGCAAGTGGAGTACATGCTGTTTCCACGATTGTGCGCCCTTTCGGAAGTGTTGTGGACCGATACCGTGTGGCATAATGAAAAAAGTTTTTATAAACGCGTTTTGCAAAATCAACATTTGCTAGATTCTTTTCATGTGAATTATTCGAATACATGGCATTTGCCTTCTTTAAAGATTGGAGGAGGAGGAAAAGTTCCTTCTTTGCTTTTATCCTTATCCTCAAAAGTTCCGCAAAGCATACAAACGGCATGGGAAGATGACAACGGAGTTTCCGAATTCACAGCGTATCGTAATCCGAAAACAGTAAGTTCGACAGGAAAATTATTAGTTCGAAGCAACTACAATCAGCATGAAACAATAGTTAAATATCCGTTTGAATTTTCAAAAGTAACAGGAGCCAAAATTAATCTCATCACCCCCGGTAATAAAAGTTATGCGAATCTGCCCATCACGTTGGTTGATGGAATTACGGGAGCCTTTCCATGGACGGGTAAGCATTGGATTGGTTGGATTGGAAAAAGTCCTGAAGTACAGATAGACTTTTCCAGTATACAAAAAGTGGATAGCATTGTCGTTGTTTATTTACACGATCCGGTAAGTTGGATTCATGCTCCAGCAAGTATAAGTTATGGAGAAACCGAATTGAAGTTTGAATCTCAAAAAGCAACAACAACAGAAGCCATCAATCGCATTTCAATTCCAGTAAATATGGAAATGAAAAATATTCATCTCCGCTTCAATTCCATCGGCCTAAACCCCGAAGGCACCGCAGGCGCTGGACAAAATGGATGGCTTTTTGTTTCGGAGATATTAGTGTATTAAAAGGATGGTGAATTCATGTCGCAAGGCTTTGTGATAACGGCTTGTCAAAAGATCGCTGCGCCGCTGCTTGCCGTTGCTAACGTTGCGTTTAAATCTAGATTTTCATGGGGCAATTTATTTTATATATTAGAGTAAATTAATTATTTCCTCAAATAGATTATATATTTGTAAATGATTTCTCCTCGGTTAATATTCAATTCGCTCCTCCTGGGACTTTTATTTTTTATTAATTGCAATTCTTTTGCTCAGATTATTCCGCTCTCCAACTGGACCTTCAAGCAATCTACATCAAAGAAATGGCTACCCGCACAAGTGCCTGGAACTGTTCATACGGATTTATTAAGAAATAAAATCATCAAGGATCCTTTTGTCGACGATAACGAAAAGAATGTCCAGTGGGTAGGAGTAGCCAACTGGGATTATCAATGTAAATTTTCTTGCGATGAATCCATCTTAGGAAAACCACAAATACATTTAAATTTTGAAGGACTCGATACGTATGCAGAGGTTTATTTAAACGATTCTTTAATTCTAAGTGCGGATAATATGTTTCGTTCTTGGAAGGTGAATGTAAAAACTATTCTAAGAAAGAAGAATACGCTTTTAGTGAAATTTAAATCGCCAGAAGCCGAAACAAAGTTAGCCGCACAGAAGTTGAACTACACCTTACCAGAAGGCTTGCGTAGCTTCACGCGCAAAGCACAATTTCATTACGGATGGGATTTTGCTCCTAAACTTTTAACTTGCGGAATTTGGAAGGAAGTGAATTTAGTAGCAGAGAATGAAGTGTCATTGAATTCAATTCGGGTTCAGTCAAAAGTAAGTCAGGGTGATACAGTCATTGGTCAGGCGTTTGTTAAAATCAATGCTACTATTCAGAAAAAATCGAATTTGTCATTTGCAATTAAAGGAACTGGTGTGAGTATTTTGCACGAAGTAAATATTCAGCGTGGCGAGCAAACAGTTGTGATTCCGTTTGTTTTTCCAAATGCTCAAAAATGGCAAATCAATGGAAAAGGAGAACAACCTATTTATAAAATAGTTTGCCGATTGGAAGAAGATACATTGAATCAAGTAACATGTAAAACCGGATTTCGCACAGCAGAGTTAATAACAAATAAAGACGTTATTGGAAATGAATTTGGATTTCGAGTGAATGGTAAAGATGTATTTGTTCGAGGAGCCAATATGGTTCCGCCTGATGTGTTTTTACCAAATGTAAAGGGAGTTGAATACGAATCGTTAGTTCTAAAAGCAAAAGAAGCAGGAATGAATATGCTACGTGTTTGGGGTGGAGGAGTGTATTTGCCAGATGCATTTTATGATTATTGTGATCAAAATGGAATTATGGTTTGGCAAGATTTTATGTTTGCATGTAGTATGATTCCAGGCGATAAGGCTTTTGCAGCGAATGTAAGAACAGAAGCTATTCAACAAGTGGAACGATTGTCATCCCATCCTTGTATTGTATTATGGTGTGGAAATAACGAGAGTGATGAAGGCTGGCATAATTGGGGTTGGCAAAAACAATTTAATTATTCATCTGCAGATTCAACAAAAATTTGGAATGATTATAAAAATGTATTTCAATCCATTTTATCTAATGTAGTAGATTCTTTACATCCATCATGTTCGTATTGGTCTTCTTCTCCAGCGATTGGTTGGGGACGAAAGGAAAGTATGTTGTCGGGCGACAGTCATTATTGGGGTGTATGGTGGGGCATGGAAGATTTTGAAGTATACAAAAAGAAAACAGGACGATTCATGAGTGAATATGGATTTCAATCGATGGCGGATGTGAGTTCGTATCGATCAAGTATTTCTAAAATTGATTTTTCGTCAACAACATTTTTAAATCATCAAAAACATCCAAAAGGATTTCAAACCATCAATGAATACCTGAAGCGTTATTTTAAAGTTCCAACTACTATCGATGATTATGCCTACCTCTCGCAGTTGCAACAAGCGTACGGAATGGACATCGCTACCAAAGCACATCGCAGTGCATTTCCGATTTGTAGAGGCACTTTGTTTTGGCAGTTTAATGATTGCTGGCCTGCAGTGTCTTGGAGTAGTCTTTCAAATAATCTCCAGACCAAATTAGTCTATGCTACGTTCAAGCATAATTTCGATGCGCTGTTTGTCACTACTTCAGAAACAGAAAGAGGATTATCAACTTATTTGCATTACGACGGACAAGAGTCCATCTCTATCACTGTTAGATTGTATTATGTCCAAACAGATACTATGACAGAACCCATATCCATCGATGAGCGTTATTTAATTCTGAATCCCGATACCGTGATCAAGGATTGTATATTCTTTCCGAATCACCAGATGAGAAATTTGGATACAAATCATATTGTACTAGTTACGGAAGTAATTGATAATTTTCATTTCAATGTCATTTATCGAGATTATTTCTTTCGTAATCGTCCTAATAAAATGGATTTCTATCCCGCCAATGTGAAATTATTGATGATCGATAGTACAAGTATGATCGTTACTGCCAATGTATTTACGTATGGTTTGTATTTTTATGATGAAGAAGGAAAATGCACCTTCGATAATAATGGACTTCATCTTTTGCCCAACGAAAGGAAGCTGATTAATTTCACAGGGCCAGCAGATAAAATTAAATGGAAGTGTTGGAATAATATGAAATAAATTATTGCCATTATGACCTATTTATACCGTTACTTTTCCCTATGAAATAGGTCATATCATTTAAATTTATGGAAGATGCGATATTTTGATTATTTTTGATTCATGTATTCAATAAAAATTCTCTTCCTTCTCAATTTATTATTTTTCATTCCTCCTAGTTACGCGCAGGATTTATCAAAATACGCTGATCCCATGACCGGCACAGGTGGCGTTGGACACACCTACCCTGGAGCTACTTTGCCGCACGGAATGGTGCAACTGAGTCCCGATACACGCCGTGATGGAAGCTGGGAAGGATGCGCTGGATATTATTATGCGGATACACTCATCTACGGATTTACACACACTCATTTGAGCGGTACTGGTTGTTCCGATTATGGTGATATTTTATTGATGCCTGGTCAAGGGAAACATTCTTTTGTTCCAACGGAATATGGATCGAAGTACAATCACGCAACAGAAAAAGCATCTCCCGGATTTTATGAAGTGCAGTTAGCAGACGATAATATTAAAGTAGAGTTAACAACGAGTCTCCGAGCTGGATTTCATAAGTATGTGTATTCAAGTTCAGAAAACCAATTTGTGATTCTTGATTTGCAACATCGTGATAAAACATTGCGTTCTGAATTGACTTATGTAAACGATCATGTGATTGAGGGATATCGTCGAAGCGAAGCTTGGGCAAAAGATCAGTTCGTTTTTTTCTCGATTGAATTTTCTAAACCCATTAGTAGCGTTTCTTTGAAAGGCTTTGTTGAGAAAATGATTTTAGGAAGAACAATCGATCATGACGAACTTTGTGCTGCGATCCATTTTGAGAATAATGCTTCGGATAAGAGTAATACACTTTTGGTGAAAGTAGGAATCTCGACAGCCGATGCAGAAGGCGCTCGTAAGAACAGAGAAGCTGAAATTCCTGACTGGAATTTTGAAAAAGTAAAGAGTGATGCTAAGGCAATGTGGAATAAAGAACTTTCTAAAATTGTCGTCTTTGGAAAGTCAGATAGATATAAAACCAATTTCTATACATCCTTGTATCATACGATGATTGTGCCCAATATTATTTCGGATGTAGATGGACGTTATCGTGGACGTGATAATACCGTTCATAACGGGGATGGATTTACGCATTATACCGTTTTTAGTTTGTGGGATACATTTAGAGCCGCTCATCCACTCTATAATTTAATTGACAGAAGTAGAAGTTTGGATTATATTAAGTCTATGCTGAATCAATATCAATTAGGTGGTCGACTCCCTGTTTGGGAATTAGGAGCTAATGAAACTGATTGCATGATTGGGTATCATAGCGTTTCTTTAATTGCAGATGCATTAATAAAAGGTGTAAGCAACTTTGATACATCCTATGCTTATGAAGCCATGAAGAAAAGTGCAACATGGAATCATTTGGGGTTGCCACAATATATGGAACATGGTTATCTTGCAGTAGAAGATGAACATGAATCGGTTTCTAAAACACTAGAGTATGCCTACGATGATTGGTGTATTTCAGAAGTAGCACGTATGCTTGGTAAAGGTGTAGAGCAGCAAGCGTATTTGCGCCGCGCTGCATCTTATCGAAATGTTTTTGATCCCACCACGGGCTTTATGCGACCTCGTCGTAATGGTGATTTCATTCCCAATTTCGATCCGCGCGAAGTAAACAATCATTATACAGAAGCCAACTCCTGGCAGTATTCTTTCTTTGTGCCACAAGATATTCCTGGATTAATTTTCATGATGGGCGGTGATCAACAAGCAGAAGCAAAGTTGGATGGATTATTTTCGGAGAACAGTGAAACAACCGGTCGTACGCAAGCTGATATTACAGGATTAATAGGACAATATGCACACGGGAATGAGCCAAGTCATCACATGGCGTATTTGTATGATTATATTGGGAAGCCTTATAAAACACAAAAATTAGTACGTACCATCATGGACAGTCTTTATCATAAAGGTCCGGAAGGGTTGCCAGGTAATGAAGACTGCGGACAAATGTCGGCGTGGTATGTATGGAGCGCCATGGGATTTTATCCTGTGACTCCAGGAAGTCCTTACTATGCAGTGGGAAGTCCATTGTTTGATTCGGTGCATGTA
>CAIXTT010000092.1 GCA_903922455.1 uncultured Bacteroidota bacterium
AATTGGGCTGCGTCCAGTCGCCATAAATTCTTTTAAAAGTAGGCGTACCATACTTTGCAATCTCCTCCATCATTTCTTTGATGTTGGTGGAGGGAATATTATCAGCATCGATTAAAACAGCGATGCGGACTTCTTTATTTTGTTTCATTTTTTGTTGATTTACTTTTGATTAAATATTTAAAATATATTTTTTATATAGATATAAATTGAAATTCTTTTGTTTAGATAATCAATAAGCATGTTTACCTACCGACCATCCTTTTGTTTTTAAAAATTTATTTCCAGATTCAATCGCTCCCGTTTCCATTTGTGTGCCCATCGAATCGTTCCAGCGATTTAAAAATCCGAAGAGTGCAATCACTCCTAAAATTTCTACGATTTCTCCTTCGTCCCAATGTTTGCGAAGGGTATTTGCAATTTCATCATTCACTGCATTTGGAATTACAGAGGCTGCGAATGCAAAATCCAGCGCGGCTCTTTCGGCTTCCGAAAAAGAAGCATGTGTTTTATAATCCCAAATATTTTCCAATTGATTTTCTGCTGCACCGTAACGCTCAGCAGCACGAATCGTATGCGCTTGACAATAATTGCACCCTGCGGTGTAGCTGCTGATGTATCCAATCAATCGTTTCAGCGCACTCGTCACACGACCCTTATTTTCCATCACTGCTTTATTCATTTCAATAAACGATGTTGCAATAATAGGTCGGTGATGCATCGTCAGTACACTGTTTGGACAAAAGCCAAGCGTTTCATTATAGAATGCAATGAGCTTTTGAAGTTCAGGATCATTTACACTTGACTTCGGATTAACCAAAGGTTGCTTCATTTTATTTCTTTGTAAATTTTAGTCTAAAGTAATTAGTACTTCTGAAATGAAAAGCGACTCTTGGTGAAATCGTGTATTGATTCTAAAGGGTAATTCAAACGAGAAAACAGAAAAGTACAAGGGTAAATAAAGAAAAAAATTAATTACGAATAATTTTTACTTGCGTAGCAGCCGGACCTTTTGGTCCCATCATTATTTCAAAAGTCACTAGATTATTTTCTTTGATGGCCTCTAACAAATTGTTCGCATGAACAAAAATACTTTCTTGCGATTCACTGTCT
Organism: uncultured Bacteroidota bacterium; assembly: GCA_903922455.1. Classification (GTDB taxonomy): domain Bacteria; phylum Bacteroidota; class Bacteroidia; order AKYH767-A; family OLB10; genus JAJTFW01. The sequence continues at coordinate 1,111 of CAIXTT010000092.1, forward strand.
TTAATAAAACCAAAACCTTTTGCATCATTGTAAAAACTTACCACTCCTTTACGAATAGGATCATCGGACAATGTATCATCACGCTTCGGAATTCCTATTGTGATCGATTCTGCGGAGACAACTGTTTTCTTGGTAGGGTCGGGAGGGGTAGAAGTAAGCATTCCGTTTTCATCTACATAAGCCATCATATCTTCCAGACTACTTGACTTAGGATTATCTTTCTTTGCTTCCTTTTTCTGCGCCTTCTCCTTCCGCTTCTTATCTTTTTTACTTCTTACTTCCTTCTTATTAAAGGATTCTTGTGATCGACCCATTTTTATTTTTAGAAATTTTGTTTTATGTTTTACTAACAAAAAAGCCTATCACTTGTGACAGGCTTTTTCTTACAAGAAAGTTAGATTGTAAATATTAAACTACCTTTACATTTACCGCATTCAAGCCTTTTTTGCCTTCTTTCAAATCGAATTCAACTGCATCTCCTTCTCTGATCTCGTCGATCAATCCTGAAATGTGTACAAAGTGTTCTTTGTTGTTGCCTTCTTCGCAGATGAAACCAAAGCCTTTAGCTTCATTGAAGAATTTTACTGTTCCTTTACTCATGTTAATTAATTTTTGTTTTAAATATAGGTTACGAAGTTAAGTATTAAATCAGTGCAAAGGTAAAATATCTTTGTTTTCAACGTTTTTTAAGAAATAATTTCTCTTTCAAGCGTAGATTTTGGCAGATTATTGAACTCCAGCGCCAAGATAGTTGGCTAAAAAAAAGAAGGATAAAGCCAACTTATTTTTATAAATCTCATTTAATCAAGAGTTTATATATTTAAATTTGTAATCTTCAAAGCTTCTGAGGATCGGATTTTTCCAAACCTGTTTTTCGGAACCATCTTAAATCTCTTCGGAAAATAATTGTTAATAACGTTGAAAAACGATGATTATAAATCTACTTTTTGGCCAAAAACTTAAACAAGGGTGGATATGAAGAGTAATTTAATAGGGACAATTGGGATTCTAAGGAAGAAAAAGACTTGATTTCTTTATCCAGCCTACGTTTTTTAATGTCGATTCTAAACGAATAAAACACCAGTCTTCTTTAATGGCGCTGCCTATTACTGTTGTTTTCCCGCATCTCTAACAAATAAATTACCGTAAGTAGTTTTTATATTATCCTTCATCCGTTTTAGAAGAATCAGAAACGAGTGATAAGAGCTCGTCCAATTCTGGTTGGGATAAATCTCTCCACTTACCAACAGACAGATCCATTTTTATATTCATGATTCGGATCCTTTTTAACTTCGTTACTTCAAATCCCAAGTACTCACACATACGTCTGATTTGTCGATTAAGTCCTTGTGTTAAAATAATGCGAAAAGTAAATCTGCCTGTTTGTTCTACCAAACATTTTTTGGTGATGGTATCAAGGATCGGAACGCCACTAGACATTTTTTGAATGAATGCATCCGTAATAGCGCTATCAACGGTTACTAAGTATTCTTTCTCATGATTATTTTTTGAACGTAAAATTTTATTTACAATATCTCCATCACTGGTGAGAAAGATGAGTCCTTCGCTGGGTTTATCCAATCTTCCAATAGGAAATATTCGCTGTGGATGGGCGATGTAATCAATGATGTTGTCGCGCTCCGATTTTACATCCGTTGTACAAACAATTCCTACGGGTTTGTTGAAAGCAATGTAAACATGTTTTTCTAAAGGAGCACTTACTAATTTACCATCCACACGAATTTCATCACCCGGAATCATCTTCGTTCCCATCTCTGGAACTTTTCCGTTGATGGTCACTCTGCCTTGTTCAATCAACGTATCAGCGGCGCGTCGTGAACAAAAACCAATTTCACTTAAATATTTATTGATACGGGTAGATGTTTTTTCCGACATGATTTGGATTCTCTTAATTTATCGAAAAGGACGTTTTATAAAGAATAGTTACCGATAGTTGACGGCGGTTATTTTATTTTTGTCTGCTTCTGTGATAGAGATTTCTGTGCTGTCTGGCATATCTTTAAACCTTCCAATATAGGTAATCTCTCCTTCGAATACAGATTTGTAAAAATTAAATGCTTGGTTGCAATTACGATCAAAGGTCAAATAAAGATTAATAGTACCCATTTTTATTAATTATTATTTTATTGTTTTTTTCTATAAATGCCAATAAATGCAACCGACATCAATGCATCTTTTTCATCAGCAATATCCCATCGTTGTGTCACGCTCCCATCTGTATTTAATGACCATGTAATTCGATTGCAATACATATTTCCTTTCGGATCTTTTTGAAATTCACCTCTTAATATCATTTTATTCGCAGAAGGATGTCCTTTTAAAATCAAATGGCCTCCTTGATTGTCAATCCAAACCTGGTTCCAAGTAGAATCAGTGGTATCAAAATAATTATAACTACTTCCCGTGCTCTCTTTTCCTCCCGTCCAATGTTCGTTGATGATACAATTCTTTTCTATTTTCTCTACTCTATTTTCACCAATTTTATTTCCACTTGTATCAAAAACAATCCAATCTCCCACCCAAAAATCAAACGCTTTATGATTTTCTGTACAACACGCACAAGGCTTTTGGCCCATGAGCATCTGAGTACTTAAAAGGAAGCAAATAGAAAAAAGTATTTTTTTAAAGTAAAGCATTATGTTGTTTTGAATTTCGAAATTAACAAAATTATCTAGGCATTTTTTCCGATTGCCATTTTTTCAACACTGCGATTTGTCTATCAGTAAAAGCGGGTTTCTTACTTTTAAACGGCATATACTCATCATTTTCAATGGGCAATTGTACTCTGATCAAAATATCATCAATGTTATTTACAGTTGCATCATAAGTATCGAGAAGTTTCTTTTTTCCTGTTTCAGGAAAATGACAAGGCGAACAACTTGCCAACATCATAGGAGCTACATCTTTTTCGTATGTAAAGGACGGCATTACTGCTGGCTCATTTGATGTTGTTGAACTTACTTTTTTAGAACTCGAGCAAAAGGAGAATGTTATTAGCGAAAGTAATGCAGCGAAGAGAGATAGTTTGTTTTTCATTTTTCTTTCAGATGTAATCATAGAATCCTATTATATATGGGAACTACGAAGTTTTAGAAAGACTAAAGTAGCATATTTGGAGATCACTCCCAAACGAACAACACAAATGGAAGCAAATCACTCCCCTCCGCCAATCCGTTTTTGTTCGGATTCACTTCCCGTTGATCTTTGACGCAAATTTTTCATTTGCTTGTTTCCAAATCGCCAAGTGAATGCTGCCCGGAATTGTCGGCTTTCCCAATTTCCGCTCGCCTTACTAATAATTCCAGCATACGTATTGATACTGCTCCATGGTGCGGTAAGAAAAATATCAGTTGCTGATATTTTCAGCGTAGCTTGATCACTCAGCATTTTCTTTTGTAAACCAACATCTACCGATGCCGTTGGCTCTGTTTTATAAGAGCCGCTCCAGACGCCTCCGCTATTATACCACCCCGAAAGTTCAAACGTGAATCCTTTGGGAAGTTTAAATGTGTTTTGAGCATAAACATTTACGGAAACGAAGGATGTGTTGATCGTTTTTCCTTCACCAAAATCAGCAATATACGCTTGGTTAATCACACTTCCATTAAAGTAAACTCCATACCATGGTGTAGGTTGTTGAGAGGAACTGATGTTAAAACTAATGACATCTTCCGTTGCTAAATTGCGAGGAGTTAAAGAGCTTTTTCCTCCTGGAATGGTATCAGCAATTTGCGCGAAGAAATCTTCCGTGCGACTGTATCCAACGCTAATGGTCGTTGCGTATTTATACGTATGTGATAATTCTATTTTATTCGAATATTGTGGATTTAAAAATGGATTCCCTTTACGAAAACTTAATTCATCTAATTTATTTTCAAATGGGTTTAGCTCTTGATAATTGGGTCGATCAATGCGAGAACTATACACCAGTGATGTGGCATGGCTCTGATTCAGGTTAAATGTGATTCCGGCACTTGGAAAGAAAACGGTAGAATCGCGCTTTACATTTTTATCTTCGGTACTCACTTCGCTTTTTAAATCCCCCTCACTTTTCGTTTTTTCCATTCTTACACCTGCTTGCAATTCGAAATTCTTCAAGGTGTATTGATAATTAGCATACAACGCGTTTACATTTTCTGTATACACAAAATGGTTGCTTCTCGTATTGTCGATGGTTTCCACACCATTTTCAATATTATAAAAATCAAAAGTGTTGTCTGTTTCTACCATGGCAATTTTAAATCCTAGCCCTAACTTACTTTTCTTAAATTTTTTAGAGAAGTCAGATTTAACGGAATATATGGTAATGGTAGTGGGCATGATCGATCGAAAGTAAGTTGACGACAATGGCGTTTCCACATCTGGTAAAATGTATTCATTAGGAATATAATTATCGCGATCGCTATCGAAGAATCCGAAGTCGAAGTCAGTCAATAAATCATTCCCCATCGTATCGTTGTAATGGTGATTCAAATTCAAATTGATGTTATTGTTTATATTTTCTGAGGTTTGATTGGAGCGCAATACACTATCTATTTGTTGCGTGGTGAAATTGCTGATGCTATTTCTGTTTTTTTGAGTTACATCGCCTGTGCTATAATTTCCATTTCCCATCAAACTAATACTATGCTTTTTATTCACCGTGTAATCAATTCCCGCTTTGTAATTATGTGAAACAAACTCGCGAGTAGAAAAGGAAGTTTGATCAAAAATGTAGGGGCGTTGCTCTCGGTAGAGGTAAAACTCATTGTATCTTTCTCCAAAGTTATTGCTGTAATTAGAATACACATTGAATTTTCGTGAGCGATGATTCAAAGAAATAGCAGTATTGTATTTGGGTAATTCGCCAATAGCATACCCTACAGTTAGAGATCCGTTGGTTCCATAATTTTTATTTTTCTTGAGTCGGATATTTATGATGCCTGCTGTTCCTTCTGCATCATACTTTGATGATGGATTTGAAATAAGTTCAATGGCTTCAACGTCGGTACTTTGAACACTTTTCAAATAATCGGCTAATTCAGTTTCCGATAATCGCGATGGTCGACCATCAATTTGAACCATCACACCACCTCTACCTTTCAACGCGATATTGTCATTATTATCCACGACTACTCCTGGCGCTTTTTGTAAAAGCTCATACGCATTACTTCCCGTCGAATTAATACTGTTTTCAACATTAAATACGGTCATGTCGGCTTTTACTTCAACAAGTGGCTTAATGCCGGTTATCTCCGCACTTTTTAATTGAATGGATGATTCTGTTAGTTTAATTGTAGGAATATTTTTATTTGTACTACCATCAAAAGAAAAACTTTCTCCACTAAAAGCATTGTATCCAATGAAACTTGCCTTGATAAAATACATACCCGCTTTACTGTTTTCTAAAACAAAGGCACCGTTTATATCAGTTGCTGCAGCTTTTGATAATGAAGAATCTTTCACCAGTCGAAGTTCAGCTATAGCCCCAATGAGGCCTTCACCATTACTGCCCGTGATTTTGCCAGTAATATTTCCTGATTGTCCCAGCACATGGATAGCAGAAATACACAGAATTAAAAATGAAAGTTTCAATTTTAGCAAAAGACTCATGATGATTATTTTTTTACGAAAGTAGAGTTTTTAGCAGTGTTTAATAGGATTTAATTTAAGTTTAACAACTGATACTTCTTATTCGTCGACGAAATGCTCGATTCGATAGATGAACCAAAAATAAGGGCACTTAATTTATTGTAGAATTCAATAATGATGTTAAGAATGCATCTTCATGTTAGGTTCAATCAAATCCCATAGGTTGCCATAAAGATCTTTAAAGACAAGAACAGTCCCCCAAAGTTCTGAAGTTTTTTCTCTGACTATTTCAATATCATTCTTTAATAAATTTTGATAATCCCTTTCGATATCATTGGTATGTAAAAATAAAAACACTCTTCCTCCAGCTTGATTTCCGATTTGATTTTTTTGTTCTTCTGTGCTTGCTTTCGCCAAGAGCAGCGAAGCTCCAATGGATCCAGGAGGAGAAATTACAACCCATCTTTTTTCAGGACTCAGTATTGTATCTTCTTTTAAAGTAAAGTGCAATTGCTGGGTGTAATATTCAATGGCTTCATCATAATCACGCACGAGGAGAGCCATCAAGGCTAGTTGTTGTTTCATTTTGAACTTTTCAATGAGGAGCAAATCTAATAATTAGAAATGCGAATTGGGTATATCCAGCAAGACAATTGCTTTTAAAGAAATAAACTTGTTTAACGTAATGCTTAGTGATTTATATTCTACCAATGTATTTCCTTGTGGAACTTTAATTTCCAAAACCATAATGGTCATGATGATGGCAAAGACCCATCACTAGACGCTTATCATCTTCTTTTTTTCATGACGGCCTATTTTTGATTAGTTCAAAAAAATCTACTACTAATTATTATTAATCGGCGACACTAAATAATAACTTGTTGTAATTAAAAAATTACGAACGAAGGGTATCGATGAAATGAATCCTACTTGCTCTCTGGGCTTTAATCCAAACTTAGCTTCGTAGTTAGGATTAATAAAATAGTAAAGCACTTTATCTTTTTTATATCCTGTCTTTTTTAGAATTTTTTCAAAACGCTCAATGGTAATTCCTGTATCTTTTATTTCCATTAATGCTTCAATCTTGGGATCTGTTTCGCCAAATGATTTTAATATAAATCCATACACAGATTTTGGAAAAAGATGAAAGAACGGAAGCTTTGATAAAACTTTACTTTCACACATCTGTTGATGTCCACCAAATGGATTGTACCATGGCGGAAAACCTAAAAAGAATTTCCCTCCTGGCTTTAAAAATCTTTTTACATATTCCATAAATCTTTCTTGACCATGAATATGCTCCAGCACATCACGCGTCATGATGATATCGAACTTTCCAATATTATCCACATCATAAATATCTGAAGTGATCAATTCAATATTTGCTTTGTTGGGATCATTGGCAAAAAATGCTTTTGCATTTGCAATTTTATCGGCCGACATGTCCACGCCCAAAATTCGCTTGCAACCCATATCCAAAAATGGTTTTAAGTTACCACCTTCTCCGCACCCAATTTCTAAAATGGCCGTATTCTCATCAATTGTAATCATTTGATTTAGAAAAGGTAGCACATGATTGCTAATCGTTGATGATTGCTCTTGGAAGTACTTTTCCCGATTGATATGTCTCTCTTGCATGAAGGATACGAATTATGATATTCCTGCAAATTGCAGGAGTACGAAAATACGAAATTTACATGGAAGCTCCTTTA
>CAIXTT010000093.1 GCA_903922455.1 uncultured Bacteroidota bacterium
GATTCTCGATTTTTGATTCTCGATTTTTGATTCTCGATTTTTGATTCTCGATTTTTGATTCTCGATTTTTGATTCTCGATTTTTGATTCTCGATTTTTGATTCTCGATTTTTGATTCTCGATTTTTGATTCTTGATTCTTGATTCTTGATTCTTGATTCTCGATTCTAGTATCTAGTATCTAGTATCTAGTATCTAGTATCTAGTATCTAGTATCTAGTATCCAGCAGCCAAACATTTCCCGAAGCGTAAATTATATATTCTTGAAAATTTAATAGCAAATTATCTCATCACTGCTTTAAATGCATCTGCAAAAAAGGAAATAATATCACCCGACGTCATACTGTTTGGATGAGTTTTTTGTGCGCAGAAATCACCTGCTAATCCATGCAAATAAGCACCACATAAAGCGGCTTTGAGCGGAGATAATCCTTGCGCTAATAATCCGGTGATTAAACCAGTAAGCGCATCTCCCGAACCTCCTTTGGCCATACCATGATTTCCCGTTGGATTAAAAAACAGTTGCCCATCTGGACAAGCCAATGCAGAATATTTTCCTTTTAGTAAAATATAGCAATTGTATTTTTTCGCCATCTCCAATTGTTTCTTTGTTCGTTCAAATGGATCCGCAATTTTACCTGCTAGTCGATTGAATTCACCAAGATGTGGAGTGAGAATGCATCCTGCTGGAAGAAAGTTGAGCCAAGTAGGATTATCGGCTAAATGATTGAGTGCATCTGCATCCAATACCATTGGCGATTTATAATCTTGAATCAATCGCTTCAATACATTTCCGCTTTGAGTATCCATGCCAATTCCAGAACCTATTCCAATGGCACTATAACCTTCAGGCTTTACAATGTCAGTTATGAAATCTGAATGTTTATCGGCACTACACATCGCTTCAGGAGCTGCAATTTGTATCGGTAAAACACAATCTTTAGGAGTCCTCACGGTCACTAATCCTACACCACTTCGCAAACAACTTTGTGTTGATAGTAATGCAGCACCAGATTTCCCAGTACTCCCTACTAACAGTAAGGCATGTCCGAAAGTTCCTTTATGTCCAAAAGATGGGCGGTTGCCTAACATCGAATTGATATTTATATCCGTCGGAATTTGAGCTATTGAGGATGTTTTATTCTCAAATTCTTTGTCTAAATGAATATCTAGTATTTCAATTTTTCCAGTGAGATGGGCATACTCAGGATAGAAAAATGAATGTTTAGCATAAGAGAAGCTTAAAGTGTGATGCGCTGCCACTACATTTTTTAAATCTGCGGTTGCTTGATCACAAAAGAGTCCGCTCGGCACATCAATAGAAATAATTTTACACGGTGAAGAATTTATTTCTTGAATAATTTCTGCAACCGGTGATTTGACCCCTCTACTAAGACCAATTCCAAACAGTGCATCAATAATGATCGTTGTGGAAGTGAAATCGGGAATTGATTTGGAATCAGAAATTAGAGTGGTGGAATTTCCGGGAATTGATTTCCATGCTTTTAAATTTTGAGTAAAGCAATTGGATTCATTTTCGGTTCCATCTACTAAGAAAACTTCGATATTTTTCCCTCTGGTAAAAAGTTGTCTAGCTATTGCTAATCCATCTCCACCATTGTTTCCTTTTCCACAAAAAATAGCAAATGAAAATCCGGGTGGAATATTTTCAAGTATCCAAGTGGTGCAGCATCCAGCAGCACGATCCATCAACTCTAGTTCAGAAATATTTTCTTGACGAAGTGTCGCTTCATCAGCTTGTCGAATTTGTTCCGCAGTAAAGACTTTTATCACTCAGATAAAGTATAAACTTGTACATTTTTCAATTCGGGCGTCGTTTTTAAATCTTCACCGATACCATGAATGGTAAACACGACTTTGGCTTCGCTTTCCAAAATTGTTTTAATAAGAGAAGGCCAATCGGCATGATCACTTACATAAAAAGGAAAGTCGAAACGCGCATGTTTCTCGTCCCAGCCTGTTGCAAAGGCTCTTAAAAAATGCGTGCCGGGACGAAAATTTAATAATACAGGAGGAGGAACTAAGTAAATAATTCCTTTTTCATTTTTAAATTGTTCTCGTTTGTAAGGCTCCCATTTTCCTAAATCAAAACCCATGCTTTCATAAATTTTATGATAGGCAATCATCTTTGGATGAACCATCACTCGAAGATGAGGATGAATGTCGTTGATGAGTCGAGTGAGGCGTTGCGATTTCCCTAAATTATAAGCTCCCAACATTAAATTTATGTCAGTATATTTTGATAAAGCTGCTATACTTTCTTCTGCAGGAGGATGAATTTTATTTTCTTTTCCGAAAGTTACTTCGGTAATTAATACATCACATTTTACGATTTCAAATGGCTCACAGCTTTTATCTAATTCACGCTTGTAATCACCTGTATAAACATAGGAAGCACCATCTTTCACCCATTTAATTTGTGAAGAGCCTAACATATGGCCTGCTCCATGTAAACTAAATGGAATATCTTGGATCGTAAATGTCTCACCAAACGCAACGATATGAATCGTTTTAGCAGCGTATTTAAAACGCGATTTTATTAAAGCTGCGGTTCCCTCGCTGCAATAAACAGTTTCATGACCTTCCACCGCGTGGTCGCCGTGTGCATGACTTATGATGGCACAGGCAACAGGTTCTTTCGGGTCTATAAATATGCTGGTTCCGGGAATTCGAAAACCTTTACTGGAAGTATCAAGCGGTGGTACTATGTTCACTTTGCGATATTAAAAGTTCGTGCAGATGCAATATCTGAGTAATCAGAAATTGTTTTTCATTGTTTTGGATGATAAAGTTAGCAAATTTCCGCTTCTTTTCCATAGGCCATTGCCTGGACATAATCGATTGAACTTCTGTTTCTGTACGTTTATCTCTCTGTATCACCCGTTTAATACGCAATTTTTCAGGAGAATCAATCAAAATAATAACATCTAAATCTTGGTAAGTTCCCGATTCTAGCATAATCGCTGCTTCCCGAATAGAGTAGGGAGCTTTTGGAATTTGCTGGAGCCAGCTTTCAAAATCGGATAAAACAAAGGGGTGTACCAATTGATTGAGTTGGGTCAACTCTTGTTCATTATTAAAAACTTTTTGAGCTAAATATTTACGATCCAAAGATCCATCGGCTCCAAAAGTAGCTGCTCCAAAATGATTAATTAGTTGATTTTTTAATGCGACATCTTCAGCCATCAAACGTTTCGCACTGTTGTCGGCATCAAAAATAGAAATACCTAATGCTTGAAAAATTTTGCAAACAGTGGTTTTTCCAGAGCCAATTCCTCCTGTAATTCCAACGCGTAGCATCTTAATCGAAAGATTTAGTGAGTTTGTTTACATGTTGGGGTTCAACCATCACTCTACTTGCCCAATAGGGAGCATGGATTACTTCAACAAACGCTTGATCATCACTGCCTGTACCTTTCATTTGAACCACTTTAAATTGTTTATGGTGGGTTTGATTGTATTTGCTCATCGGAACCATACAGGACACTTGAACGGAAGAAGGAATAAATAATTCTCCATATTTCGTCTGAATGGGAACGTCTAATTCTATTTCTGTACCTTCTTCAACAGGTACCATCAACCAAACATCGCTTTGTAATAGACGATAAGTTTCAAAAGGCTTTTTCAAACTCACTTTCTTAAAAACGGAATGAGAAACATTTTTTTGGGTGACCATTTCTGCAAAGATATCGGTGACACTAGATGGGATTTTGTTATTGGAATAAACCCATACACTATCGGGGTAATAAATGGACGGACTTGATTGAATAAAGGGAGTTTGAAAGTGTAGTTTGTAATTCCCTTTTACTGCTAATTTTTTGGAGTAAAATTCAACACCTGAAAAAATAAGTTGAGCCGGTTTTATATCTGAGATGGTGATCTCTTTGGAAAAATCATACAGCAAAGTGGAAATAGCATCTTTAGATGAAATAATGGTATCCTTGGTTCTGGAGTTGAGATAGGGAGTTTGAATGGTGAAATTTCGAGCTGCTGCATGAAAGCTCCAAAGAGAAAATCCCCTTCCTTTCACTTCAACATGAAGGGATGGAGGAAGGGGATGTGTACTATTTTTTGAGATCTCTTTATCATAAACAATCGGGATGATCACCGTTGAACTATGCACATTATTAAGTGCATTGATCACCCAAATTAAAGCAGCCAACAAAACGCAAAATGCAAAACTAGCACCTTGACGATTGGTGTTTGAAATGATTTTTTGAGCTAATTTTCTCATCCTCTTTCAGTGGGTACTAAATTGCTGCGTACTGCGTAGTTTATGAACAAAGCAGTGCTGCGTACTGCGTAGTTTATGAACAAAGCAGTGCTGCGTACTGTGTAGTTTATGAACAAAGCAGTACTGCGTACTGCGTAGTTTATGAACAAAGCAGTGCTGCGTACTGCGTAGTTTATGAACAAAGCAGTGCTGCGTACTGCGTAGTTTATGAACGAAGTACTTCTTCGATTGTAACCTAAGAAGTACTGAAAGAAATCATCAATAAAGAATTACTTCTTTACCTCAGCTGTTGGAGCATATTGCTTGGTCACATCCGCAGAGATTGCCGACTTCTCAATCTTTACTTTTATATCATCTGCAATTTCAAGAATAAAAGTCTTTTCTTGAACTTCAATAATCTTTCCATGCACACCGCCAATGGTAACCACTTTGTCACCTTTCTTGATACTTTCTTTAAATTGTTTTTCCAATTTCGTTTTTTTCATCTGAGGGCGAATCATGAAAAAATAAAATACAACAATGATCATTAATATCATCATCATTTGTTGCATAGCACCGCCGCCAGCCGCTTGAAGTAGAATGGATAATTTAATCATAACTTAGAATTTATATATTGGTGTTAATTTTAGATTGGATTAAATTTTATTTTTCTTTCACTGCTAAAACTTCGCCGCTGATGGTTAGAATTTTAGTGGTAGGAACTGTATTCGCCAAAATGGTAATGTCTTTTACCACTTGCCCGGCAATGCCTTTACTTCTAAAAGTTACTTTTATTTCACCTTCATCACCAGGATGCACTGGATTTTGTGTGTATTCGGGTTGCGTACAACCGCACGATCCTTTTACTTGAGAAATGATCAAATCTCCATCGCCAGCGTTTTTAAATTTGAAAACATGAACAATTTCTTCTCCTGAATTAATAGTGCCAAAATCGAAATTTTTTTCTTCAAAAGAAAACTTAGCAGCTTTCGATTTAACTTCTTCTCCAGAAGCTGTAGCATCGATGTTGACAATTTCTGGATCAACTTGCTCTACGTTTTTTTTAGAATTATTTTCTCCACAAGAACTGATTAATATAGTTATTGCGAAAACAAAAAATAAATGATTTTTTTTCATGTTTTTTCTATTCTTTGAGTCCTCTACCAATTTTTTGAATTTTCCCTTCTTTCTTCAACTCAATAACAAGTTTGTCAATGACACCGTTGATGAATGATTTACTATTGGGTGTACTATAATCTTTTGAGATGTCAATGTATTCGTTGATACTAACCTTTACAGGTATGGTACTCAAATTCATGATTTCGCATAGTGCCATTTTCATCAAAATAATGTCGACCAGCGCAATTCGTTCCGCGTCCCAGTTTTTGGTTTTGTCAGCAATGAGTTGATGAAAATAACTATCGTCTCGTATCGTTTTCTGAACTAAATCTTGCATGAACAGCACATCATCTTCTGGATCTTTGTAGAGTGGAAGTAGTTGATAGTTATTGGTTCCTTTTCCGTTTTCGAAAGTTTTTATTACGATGCCTTCAACCAATTCAATGCTCTCTGCCCAATAAATATTTTTCTCTTCTAGCACATGAGGAATAAATTCTGTTTTATAAAAAAATTCTTTCAGGATCCATTTCAATGCAGTTACTTCCTCTTCAGAAGTATGATTTTCCGATTGAATAAATGTCTTATAAGCCTCTTGATTTTTTAAATGATGAAAAGCTTTTTTAATGGAATCATGGTCTTGTTGCCAAGTGATTTTTCTCTTCTTGATTTGATCGTTAAAGCTTTTGTCGTTTTCAAGCCACTGAATAAACCCTAAACTTCTTAAAGTATAAGCCGCTGTTTTTCGTATTCCTGTCACCATGGATGCAGGAGTATCTTTGTAATACATTTCCTCTTGATGGGCTAGCTCCAATAAAAATTGGAGTTGGGTCAAGTAGAGTTCATAAATCTTATCCGTTCCGTTCAACAGTTCTTGTTCTGTAAGACGAATGTTTTTCGGTTCTGATTGGTAAAAGGCATATAATGCCTGCATAACACGTATGCGAAGATGCCTTCTGCTTAACATGGATTTTTTAAGAACGTTAATGGTTATTCAATTCGGCAAGATGCCTGTTGACTACATATTCGATTTTACTTTACTGATATCAGAAATTCTTTTCTCTGCAAGTTTAATAGCTGCTAATTGAGTATAAATTCCTTCTGCACGCGCATTCTTAAGAATCTTTAATGTAACCGCGTAAATATTCTCCGTTTGTGATAAAGCACGTTGACGATTGTAGCTAATTAATTCAGAATACACATTAATCAATCCTCCTGCATTTATTAAAAAATCCGGAGCATAAATGATTCCTTTATCCATCAACATAGGCCCATGAATAGTTTCATCTGCCAATTGATTGTTGGCGGCTCCTGAAATTACTTGACAACGTAATTTATTTATGTTTTCAGTATTTAAGGTAGCACCTAAAGCACATGGAGCATAAATATCCATGTCCATATCGTAAACAGCATCTGGGCGAATTACTTCAGCACCATATTCCAAACTTACTTTTTTTAATTGCTCTTCATTGATGTCGGTGATATAAACAATCGCATTTTCTTTGCGAAGATTTTTTACCAGATTTTCACCAACGTGTCCAACACCTTGCACGACCACTTTCTTTCCACTTAAGTTGTCATTCCCCCAAGCAAATTGAGCCGCCGCTTTCATTCCCATGTAAACACCATAAGCAGTCACCGGAGAAGGATCTCCGCCGCCACCCATCGATTCCGGTAAACCAGTAACATGTTTGGTTTCCATGGCCACGTGTTCCATGTCCTTGGTACTCGTGCCTACATCTTCAGCGGTGATGTATTTTCCGTTTAAGTTGTTTACAAAGCGCCCGAATTTACGAAATAGCGCTTCTGATTTGTCTTTCTTACTATCACCAATGATCACCGCTTTTCCACCACCCAGATTCAATCCAGAGATAGCCGCCTTATAAGTCATCCCTCGAGATAATCTTAAAACATCATTCACCGCTTCGGCTTCCGACTTATAACTCCACATACGAGTTCCGCCTAAGGCTGGTCCTAATACTGTATTATGAATTGCAATGATGGCTTTTAATCCAGTTTCTGGATCATTACAAAACACCACTTGCTCATGGTTGCTATCCGAAATACTTTCGAAAACATTCGTATTAACCTGTGCCATCGCTGGCTTCTTTTCTTTCACATCAATCATGTACAGGAGTTGTTATTGGGTGCGCAAAGTTATGTCTTTTTGTAAAATAAATACCTAATAAATACCTTTATGCTATTGGATGTTATGTCTATTTTTACCGATGGTATTTTCTATTGAAGCCATAATATTTACCAAACATCAGAGTGTGAAAGAATTAAGTGCCTTAAACAAGTATTTTGTAAAGTATAAAGGACACCTTTTAGGTGGAATTTTATTTGTGACGGTATCGAATCTCTTTGGAATTTTTCCCGCACAACTTACTCGCAACGCTTTAGATGTAGTACTCAGTAATATAGATACTTATCGCCTTTTTGATGGATTTAACTCTCAAGCTGGAGTTTACAAGATGCTGATGTTCAATATATTTATATTTGGAATCCTGGTGTTATCTATGGCTTTATTGAAAGGTTTATTTATGTTTTTGATGCGCCAAACCATCATTGTAATGTCTCGGCACATTGAATATGACCTAAAAAATGAAATTTATAGTCAGTATCAAAAGTTAGGATTGGATTTTTATAATCGCAATAATACCGGCGATTTGATGAACCGAATTAGTGAAGATGTGGGGCGAGTTAGAATGTATGTTGGTCCTGCTATCATGTATTCTATTAACATGGTCGTATTGTTTGTGTTGGTTATTTGGGCCATGTATAGCGTAAATGCAAGGTTAGCTACGTATGTCCTGTTGCCTCTTCCCATTTTAACCTTTTTGGTTTATTATGTTCACGATCGAATAAATAAAAGAAGTGAAAAGGTGCAAAGTCAGCTTTCTGTGTTATCTACTTTTTTACAGGAAACTTTTTCGGGTATTCGGTTGATTAAGGCGTATGCTCGAGAAAAAGATTATCAAGAATATTATCAAGAGCAGACTTCTCTTTATCATCGTTTTTCGATGGATCTGGTAAAGATCAATGCTTTTTTTATGCCTACGATGGTTTTATTGGTTGGATTAAGTACCATTCTAACAGTTTATGTTGGATCGTTGGAAGTAATTGCTGGCCGACTCACCGTTGGTAATATTGCAGAGTTTGTTATTTATGTAACGATGTTGACATGGCCTGTAGCTTCTTTAGGATGGGTGGTGACCATCATACAAAGAGCAGCAGCTTCACAACAACGTATCAATGAATTTTTAAAGGAAATACCATCTATAAAACCAGGCAAAATCCAGTGTCATGAATTAAACGGAGATATTGAATTTTCGCATGTAACATTTCGATATGAAGAAAATCGGAAAGCAGCATTAAGTGATGTATCGATTAAAATTCCAGCAGGCTCATCCTTGGGAATAATTGGCAAAACTGGTTCAGGAAAATCGACATTAGTAAATGTGCTTTTGCGATTGGTAGATGTGAATGATGGTATCGTAAAGGTAGATGGAATTGAAATTAAAAATTTTGATACCGATCAATATCGAAAGAAAATTGGTTGCGTTCCTCAAGATGTATTCTTGTTTTCAGATACCATCGAAGAAAATATTGCCTTTGGAATTGATTCTCCTTATCCCGAAGGTGCAATTGTAGAAGCTGCAAAAAATGCCGACTTGTATAAAAACATCATGGAGTTTCCTTTGCAGTTTAAAACCATGGTAGGGGAGAGAGGTATTACTTTGTCAGGAGGTCAAAAACAACGACTCTCCATCGCAAGAGCTATCATTCGTAATCCAGATATACTCATTTTTGATGATTGTTTGTCGGCTGTAGATACGATCACAGAAGAGAAAATTTTGACCAATCTTACTTCCATTATGAAAAATAAAACAACGCTTTTTGTTAGTCATCGTATCGCTACGGTGAAGTCGTGCGATCAGATTATTGTTTTGGATGAAGGAAGAATTATAGAGAATGGAAATCATGAAACATTATTAGCAAACGATGGATTCTACCGTCATCTCTTTGAATCACAATTGATGGAAGATGAAATAAAGGATTCAAAATTGTAAACCAATTTTACGAAAAGGTTATTTTTTAATACTTGGTAATGCTTAGGTGGTGCAACCTATTTTGTAATGCATAGGTCAAGAAAAAAACAACAATGCGGACTTCGTAGGTAATAACGTCAAAATCAATAGTGTATTTATTGTATACCCCTTAGTTTTTGTCCAACGCAATAACATTTAATGTAGACAATGTAATGATCGAATCAGTAAAATAATGAAATTCTGAGCATTAATTTTTTTTGTTCAACTATTTTTAATTAATCTTGCTTCTTGTTAGCAAACAATGTATATGAACGAATTTAACAATTCTGGCCACGAAGCTCATTTCTCTAAAAGAGTAAGAGCTGGTAAGAGAACTTATTATTTCGATGTGAAAGCTACTCGTGGAAACGATTACTACTTGACCATTACAGAAAGTAAAAGAAAGCCTGGCGAATCAGAAGACCGCCCCTTCTTTGAAAAGCATAAATTGTTTCTTTACAAAGAAGATTTCGATAAATTTACGGAAGGTCTGCATGAAGCACTTGGATTCATTAAGCAAAAACGTGAAGACGAAGAAGGCGGATCTCCTGAAATGCATAATGAGCATACAGAACATGCTACACCCGAAGCAACTTCTGATCATAATACACCTGAATTTGTTGAACAAAACTCGAACTTCACTGATTTGAGTTACGACGATCTCGGATAATAATTTCAACCCTTATTGATAAAACCTTCTCGTCTCGGGAAGGTTTTTTTGTTTGTATAATTTTAGGAACTGAATTCATGTATGGCCGTATGGTAATGATCCTCTACTTAAAAGATTTTGACCTTATTAAATATTTACAAAATGTTAATTTCAACCTTAATTTAGCTTGAAGTAAAGGTGCAGAAATAATCCTTATCCTAAGCTTTCGGGACTTAATTCTTAATTCTTAATTCTTAATTCTTAATTTCCCTCTCCAGCTCCATATTAATCGTCAAAATCAATACATCTAAATCAATTTTCAACGTTTCGAATTGGATAATTGCAATGTCGAAATCATGCTGACCTCGTATTCCTTCTGTAAAGTCACTGAATTTTTGAGCGTATGAAGCTGTCGTTAATAATTTAACTGGTGATTTTAATTTATGCGCGGCATGATAAGTCTTTTCGTGATTAGATTCTTGTAGACCTTTACACACTTCGTTAATCAATTGAGGTAATTGTTGACTGAGCATTTTTAAAAAGTGTTGCACATCGTTTTCGTTATGATTGAAAACCGCATATAATTTTCCGATACCAATCATCTCATCTTGTTCAATATCTTCAAAATGAAAATCTTTTTTGATATTGGTGTTTTTGGAAAGCACTTCAAATAAATCTTGTGGACTATAAGGCTTTGTTAAATAATCATCGATGCCTGCTTTTCTCGCATTTTCACGATCATCATCGGAAGCATTTGCGGTAAGTGCAATGATAGTAAGATGTGAACCTTTCTTTTCTTCTAATCGAATTTGATGACTTAATTCATAGCCATTCATCCCCGGCATTTCTATATCAGTTAACATCACATCAAAATGAAAGTTGCGAATTTTTAAAAGCGCCTCTTCACCATATCCTGCTATTTCTATATTTTGAATTCCTAAATTACTTAATATTCTTTTCCCTAAAAATTGATTTACTTTATTATCATCCACCAATAATACGCTCAATCCAGCATTCAATAAAGTTTGTTGGTGATTTTCATCTTCACTCATTTTATTTTCTTTTATCAAAAGTTTAGTTGGCTTATCGAAGTAAGGTGAAGGTGCCTAATTTTTTCTTCTTGACTTTTATTCCTTCACTATCTAACCCCTGGTAATTGATACGATATACATACACTCCAATAGGAGCATCTTGTCCTTCATAAGTTCCATCCCATCCTTCAGTAGGATCTTCTGAATAGAAAATTTGTTGACCTCTTCGATTAATAATTTTAAAATTATATAAAGGCGCATTGTTTACATAAGCTCTGAAAATATCATTAATACCATCACCATCTGGAGTAAAGGCATTTGGTATGTAAACGGTAGGTTCACAGATCTCTCTTACCTCTAAACTTATCGATTTTTTACAACCGTTTGCTCGGGCAATTTCAACAGAATAAACAGCAGGATAGAGGATCGTAATTTCCCTGCTCGTTTCAAAGGTAGGTGTCCACAAATAGGAAATCGCATCTCCAGCGTCTAATGTTAAACTATCGTTGTAAAAAAAGCAGTACAATGAATCTTCGCCTATATCAATAGGAGGATTTAGCAAAAAAGAAGGAAAGATAATGGAGTCACTTCGCGCACAACCTGTGTTTTCCACCGTGACATAATACATTCCTGTATCCGTAACACCAATAATAGGAAGCGTATCTCCTGTCGACCAAGTATATTTTATTCCATCCGCTGTAGTTGCATCTAGAAAGATGGTATCACCTTCGCAGAGTGGAGTGTTGGATCCTAAATCAAATGACGGTGGATTTACAATTAATACTTCTACACTGTCTGTACCAAAATCGGTGTTGAGATAATAAGTAGTAGGTGTGGTTGGATTAATTTGTATAGCGGTGTCTAGACTTAATGTATCGTTAGGTGCGCTTTCATCACTCCACCAAAACGGAACATTGCAATCGGCAAAGAGAGTAGTCGTTTCATTTTGACAAATGATAGTATCTCCAAAAATATTAATAGTAACATCTACTTTTCTAACTACAATATCATCGAAAAAGTAATAGGCACTGTTATCGATGCTTGCACAATTACTTGCTCTTGCTCCATAATTTGTTTTTTGCAAAAAAGGATCGTTGTCATCTCTGAATAATCCGAGTGTTATATAATTTTCACCCCCAAAAGCCAAATACATTCCCGATACTAATGTCCAGTTATTGGTATCAACAACCTGTGCGGAACTTTCAAGTTGAGGAGTAAAGGCAATGGCTCCAGTGCCCGGTTGCGTCGGAATATTATTCGTTAACAACATGCCAAGTGAGTTACAGGCAAAGCGAGCACTGTCGGCTAGTTGAACGTAAAATTCTAATTGATAAATACCACCTGCAATCAGTGGAATAGCAAGCGGTACAGAAATGTATTCGCGATATCCATTCAATAAATCAAACTGCAAACCCATGTAGTTTTTTCCATTGTTACGTTCGTTGCAATATCCCGCAACATTCGTAGGAATATTTACAACATCACATGGGAGGAGTCCGCCACTCGATTGATTTCTTACGTATAAATCGGCTGTTCCATTTAACCCTAACCACGGTTGAGCTAAATTCCATTGTCCAGCAGCAGTAGGTGATCCAATCGTAGTTTCAAAACTTGGATTAGGCACTAAATTTTGTGCATACAACTTTCCACCGATCATCGCCATGATCAATATGCAATAACTCGCAATTACTTTCTTCCTCATGGCAATATTTCAATATCTACTATTTCAATTCTTCTTTCCATCGCAGCTTCTTTGCTGTAAATTGATTTTCGGGTGTCTTTCACTAGATCACTTACCGTCTTGTCAGCATCATCTTCACCTTTTGGAAGAAAAACTATTTCTAGCTTTTTATCTTGTATCCAATTAGTGAATCGATCATCCTGCCACTTTGCCCAATAATTTTCAAGGCTCCGAATTCTCCGATTCGACAAAATTAGGTTATAACGCCGTTCTGCCAAAGGACTTGCACTCCCCAAAATGGTTATTTTTAAGCGCGTAGGACTAGTACTTAACAAATTGAATAAATGATCCGAAAACTCTCTTAATTTGCTGAAATTCAGTGCAACAGAATCGTTAAAGAAACTCGTAATCACGTCCTTTAAAGAATCATTTGACTGTTGATCAACATACACTTTCATCCGTTTTAGATAATCAGTAGCTAAATGATCGTATTCTTTATCCGTACTTGTTCGAGTGCTTTTTGGATCTGGATAGTCATTGTCGAAGTATAAACGGATCGGAAAATTGAGTTTGATAGACGATATTTTAGCTTCTGGTGGGAGTTTTTCAAATGTAGCACTTGAAACTTTGATGGATAAAACGGAATCATTAATTGCTAAAGCAGTTGTGTCTAAAGAAGGTGCTACAGGCTGAATTCGGAAAATATCGTAACAGCAAGAAGATCCATTGAGTTTCGCAGCAGGTGGACGATTACTCACTAAAAATGCTTGATGTTTTTCACCATAACTTCGAGAATAATATAAATCGTTATAGCCGCTGTTATAAGGAGGAGGTAAACCTGTCGCCGTGTTTTGCTGTATGGAAGTAAAACGAATCTGAAATAAATCAAGACCTCCTAATCCATCATTTTTCTCAGTTGAAAAATACAAACTATCAATTTCAATATCATAAAACGGCGACCATTCATCTTGTTCTGTATTCACGGTTTTTCCAAGGTTGATGGGCGATTCGTATTGATTTTGAGACTTGCGTTTGCTCATCCAAAGATCCATGCCACCCATTCCTCCTAATTTATTACTGCTAAAAAATAATAAATAGCCTTCTGATTTGTTGGTAGTAATATTAGGATGTGTGGAAGTTCGTCCCGCAGGATTTATCTCTGATGATAACTTTACCCCCTCTTTCCATTTTCCATTTACAAATTCAGATTCGTACAATGCACAATTTAATTTCCCGTTTTCATCAAACAGACATCTTGTGAAGACCATTATTTTTCCATCCGGACTGATGGATGCATTCGCTTCATTAAATGCAGGCATGTTAATGGACTCTGGAAGAATTTTTGATTTTGCTCTCGAAGCCTCATCCGTTTTTATACTTGCAATTCGCGAAGTTGATACGTTAACATTTTTTTCAATGAGCGTAAAGCGTAGAGAAGAATAGTACAATAATGAATCACCTAAAGGGGCAGGAGCAAAATCAGAGTAGGCTGTGTTTACATCACCTGGTTCAGGATACACGTCGATCAATGCTTTTTTTGCAGAAAGTAATTCAGCATTTTTATAGTCGAGCAATAACTTATTCCAAGTTGTTTCTTGAGTTGCATCCAAATTTTTTAAGATATCAATACTTTCATTTGCCCCAATGAAATCACCTAATCGTTTTTGCAAATCTGCTTTTTCAATGAATGCTTTTACCTTGATTTCTTTTTCGGGTTGATGGGCGATACAACGTTGAAACCAAATAATGGCAGAAGCATAATTATGCAATAACTTTTCGGAACTTCCGATTTTGAAACAAAGCAATGCATCTTCACCGTATTCTAAAGCTAGTCGATAATTATTTATTCCGCAAAATGGATCATTTCGTTGGATGCACTCATCGCCAGCATTTGTATAAGCAGTTTTGGATTGAGCATATCCAGTTGAATCCATCAAAATGAAGAAGACAAATGAACTAAGAAATAATTTCAATATTTTCATTAGTACACAGGGCAAATTACATGTTTTTGTGGACGAGCTTTTATGTTTTTTGTGAGATAGACCAAACTAAATTCAGGTCCACCTCTACCATTGTTCACTGTTTTGAGTGAAGAAGTAGTGACATCATAGGAGAATCCAACTCTAAATTTATTCCAATACACGGCAATAAATGGAATGAATGCATCGTCCCAGCGATCATTGAGTCCAATTCCAAAAGAATAATTTTTTCTTGGCTCTTGCATCAAATCAATTTTCAACTCAGCACCAAAATTAAGAGCACGATATTCTTGTTGCATCATAAATACAGCAGATGGTAAAAGAGTTAAATTAGAGTTTAATTTAAAAGTAGGGGTAGTGTGAATTTGCCATAATACAGGTCTTTGTACTTTTTCTGAATAGAAACTTTGGTTGGGTCGATTAATATGCGTTGCCGATAATCCAACATCCCATGTATAATTTTCTTTGATCATTTCCCAGCCCAATCCGAAACCTACATCTATCCAAGTTACTTTATCGCCAGCATTATTTTCTCCCGTTGGGGCAAGTGGATCCCAAGAGTCACCATTAAATTGGTTGTCGAATGTTAATTTGCTAAAATCAATACTGCGTTGACTTCCTCCAAACATAATTCCAGCTCTTAAAAAATGAATGGAATCGCTGTTGATGGGTTTATTGAATGAAGTGAATAGTCGAATATCAAGCGTGCGAAGTTGTCCATCTCCTGCATCATCGTGATTGATGAGCAGTCCTGCACCTAATCCTTTTAAACGATCATTCAACATGGTTAATTTTAAATCGCCTGCAATGGAAATTGTTTTATAGGGAACTGTTACCGAATTCCATTGTCGACGTAGCATTCCATTTAAACGTAAATCAGCAGGAAAATTTCCAGCGTTAGATGGATTTAAATTTAACGCCGAATGTGGAAATTGTGAAAAATGTAGATCCTGTCCTTTCATCTCTAAATAAGAGAAGAATAAAATAACAAGTGCTATGTAAATATTTTTTTTCACTTATCGTATTAATGTAATATTTCCTTTTTTTCTAAACTCAGCTTTGTTATAACAAGTAGCCTCTACGTAATAAACGTAAACATCAGGTGCAAGCAATTTTCCTTGATAGCTGCCGTCCCAACCCATCGTAGGGCTATTCGTTTCAAATACTTTTTCTCCCCAACGATCGTAGATGGCTAAGTATACTTTTTCGATTGTACTTCCTCTCACAAAGAGTACATCATTCTGTTGATCACTGTTGGGAGAGAAAGCGGAAGGGATAAATATTTCGGGTTCGGCGCATAGAACTTCCGTCACGAAAATGGTGACTGTATCTTCTGCTGTACAGCCGTTAGCATCCGTTGCCACTACCGTGTAGGTTGTAGTAGTGGTAGGTGTTGCAATGGGATGTTGGATATTGTCATCATTTAATGAACCAGCAGGTGTCCATTGAAATTGAAGACTTCCCGCTTGTATTATTCCATGTAAGGAAGTCGATTGTCCTTGATAGAGCAAGGTGGTATCGGCTATTGCATCCACAGTAGGAAATGAATCTACATAATTGACAATTGCTTGCCCTAGTGTAGTACATCCGAGTTGATCAGTGATTATCACTTGAAATGTATCTGGACAAAGACTTATTGCTGTAGCCGTGGTTTGATTTTGTGGATCGTTCCATTGGTACGTAAAATTCCCATTTCCACCCGACGCATTCGAGGTTGCTTGTCCAGCACAGATGCCACCACAATAGTCGGGGAGAGAAGAAATAGAAAAGGATAATGGCAAGGGTTGAGAAATTTGAACTGAAGTATTTATGGTACATCCTCGGCTATCCGTCACCGTTACTGTATAATTTCCAATACAAAGGCTATCGGCAGCATTCGTGTTTTGTAAAAGTGGATCATTCCATTGATAAGAATACGGAGGCCATCCATTCAAAGGATTTGCGGTCGCCACTCCATTACATTCTCCATAGCATCGAACAGCTTGATTATTTATGGTTGTATTCAACGCAGGAAAAATGGTAATTGGATTTGTGATGGTATCAATGCAACCTTTTGTTGAGGTGGCAATGAGTGAAACCAAATAATTCCCAGCGGAAGTGTATTGATGTATGGGATCTGTGACTATTGCGGTTCCACCATCTCCAAAATTCCAATTCCATTGTGTACTAACACCGCTTATGCTATTAGAAGAATCATTGAATGAAATGGTATTGGAACAAGTGTCCATCGTAAAAGTAAAGTTTGGTGTGTAATCAGGCAAAATGGTAACTGTGCCAGTTGTTGTATCCGTGCATGTTGGATCTAAAAAAGAGTATGCAATTAGCGTCACGGTATACACCCCTGTATCGGGATAAACGAAAGTAGGAGAGAAGGCATTGGAGGTGTCACTTGTACTTGTTGTTAATCCAAAATCCCAATGATAAGTTCCTGCATTA
>CAIXTT010000094.1 GCA_903922455.1 uncultured Bacteroidota bacterium
AACACAATCGATTTCCCATCCGCCGTCCAACTCATATGGTTCACAGGATAATCAAAATTCGATAGTACTTCTCCTTTCTTCTTGGAATCAAAATCATATTGAAACAAGCGGTTGCGATCACTCTCGTATCCGGGCATTTCCATGCTTAACCACAATAATTTTTTTCCGTCGGGCGACCAACATGGATCATTGTCATAACCATTCATTCCCTCTGTGAGGTTGGAGGTTTTTCCGTTGTTTAAATCATAAATATAAATATCAGTGTTTGTGCTGACAGCTGCAGCGGTGCCATTTAATTTTTTACTAGTGTACGCTAATTTTTTTCCATCAGGAGAAAATGAAATTTGTTCGTCACCACCAAACGGTGTTGTTGGACTATCCCATTTTTCATTCGGCATAATATCTACACCAGTACCCATACTTCCATCAGCATACGTTGCAACAAAAATGTGACTAAATGCGTAATCTTCCCAAGCATTCCAATGTTTGAACATGAGTCCATCAATGATTCTAGCACCATCTGTCTTCGGTAAATCAGGATAAATCTCACTCGGCTTTTTATCCATCGTTACATCGGCTGCATACCAAATATGAGATAAGGAACCCGCATATCCATAGCAATTAATACCACCAACCACTTTTGAGATTTGTATTTTATTACTTCCATCCGGATTCATCTCCCACATTTGCATCGCACCGTCTTTGTCGGCTGCCATGTAACCAATCTTTTTTCCATCCGGTCTCCATCTTGCTGAATTTTCTTCGGCAGGAGAAGTGGCTAGTCCAATCGGCTCACCACCATAATAGGCAACACTATAAATGTCTGCTTGCCCTTTATTCGCAGCTAAATCAAAATTTTTAACGTTGTAAATTACGGTTTTGCCATCAGGGGAAATACGCGGATCGGAAAGTCTACCTAATTTCCAAAGCAGCTCTGGAGTTAGGGTTTGTGAAGTTCCAGCAACACTGCTGAAAAGAATAAATAGGAATGAACAGATGATTCTCATGGAATATTGAATTTGATTTATTTTATCAAATTTAACAGAATAATCCACATGTAGACACAAATAAGTGTATTCCTTTAAAAAATGGAAGTCATCCTAAAATTTATGACTTAATTATCAGTGAAATGGAAAAGTAAATTTTATTAAATTAAAGTTTCAACTTTTTATAAACTTCCGATTTTTCCATTTGCACCACTTTACCACTCTCTGGATGATCCATCACTAAATCTTCAATCTTCCATCTTACTAAACGTAAAGTAGGAAAACCAACCGCCGCAGTCATTCTTTTTACTTGTCGGTTTTTTCCTTCGGTGATGGATAATTCTAACCAAGAATCCGAAACTGTTTTTCTAAACCGAATGGGCGGATTACGTTCAGGTAATTCCGGAGTTTCAATCATTCTCGCTTTAGCAGGGGCTGTGCGATACTCTTTGCCATCAATGCTAATGCTAACTCCTTTGCATAATCGATCTATCGCTTCTTGCGTAATCGTTCCTTCCACCTGA
>CAIXTT010000095.1 GCA_903922455.1 uncultured Bacteroidota bacterium
TACTTCAATTCAGGAAACATCTCTTCCTTGATCAAACGCATTCCAATGTAATGATTCAATCCATTAATGATGTCGAATGCTCCGCTTAAGTGATTATGCCAAATTTTCATGTTTAAACCTTCTGGATATTGAGGTGCCCATAATTGTATCTGCCAAAGTGGAAGATAAAAGGTGGCTAACATTGATAAGGAAGAAAGTGCAATAAGAATTCTCGATATAGGTTTCATGATTTTAAAATTCTCTTCTAATGGGGACTCTTTCGATTTACAAAGAGTCCCCAAGAAGAATTTGTTATTTTACTTCAGCCGCTAGACCTGCTTCTGGTGTTTCTCCAGTTCCCCATTTCAACGGAGTTGATGATCCAGCCGGTGACACTCTTATATATCCTTGCATTTCCTGATGCAAAGCCGAGCAAAAATCGGTGCAGTACATTGCACTCACTCCAACGCGATCTGGGCTCCATTTTAAAGTAGCAGTTTCACCTGGCATGATTAATAATTCTGCATTGTTTGCACCTTTAATGGCAAATCCATGTGGCACATCCCAATCCTGCTCAAGATTGGTTATGTGGAAGTAAAGCACATCTCCCATTTTAATTCCTTCAATATTATCGGGAACAAAATGTGATCGAATGCATGTCATATAAACATGTACTTGATTCCCTTGACGAACCACTTTCGCATCTTTTTCACTTTTGGTAACGTAAGGATGTTTATTATCTTCTATCTTAAAGAATTTGGTACTGTTAGGCTCAACTAGTTTTGCAGGAATTGCTTCTGCATAGTGTGGTTCTCCGATGGTTGGAAAGTCTAGTAGTAATTTCATTTTCTCACCAGAGATATCATAGATCTGTGCTGATTGTGTCAATTCAGGACCAGTAGGTAAGTAGCGATCTTTTGTTATTTTATTGTAAGCTATAACATATTGTCCATGGGGCTTAGCCGTAGGACCTCCTGGAATGCTGAGATGTCCAATAGAATAGTAAGTGGGAACGCGATCTACCACCGTTAAATTTTCAATATTCCATTTTACAATTTCAGAAGAAACAAACATCGAAGTATACGCAAATCCTTTTCCATCAAATTCTGTATGTAGAGGACCTAAGCCAGGCTTCTTCACTTCACCGTGCAGCACAGATTCATATTTTAATACAGGAATGCCTTCGAACTCACCTTCGAAATTTTTCGCTGCTATAGCGGCGATCATTTTATCAAAGGAGAACACAGGAATCAATGCTGCTAACTTGCCAGATCCCACAATATACTTCCCACTAGGATCTACGTCGCAACCATGTGGAGATTTAGGACAAGGCATAAAATAAACGATGTCTTTTAACTCAATAGGATCGAGTGCTAGTACTTCTTTTAACATGGTAGAAGTGGAAGTGTGTGTTTCATCACTATAGACATTATGTGCATAGTTTACGTTTAACTTCTTTCCTTTTCCAGCAGCAATATATTGTTCCGCTTTTTTCCAGTTTACAGCCATTATAAAATCTTTGTCTTTTTGAGATGCATTTACCTCTAATAAAGTATTTGCTAATTCTGTGTTATAGCAACTAAAGAAGAACCAATCTTTCGATGGACCGCGTCCACCTCTTGACAAATCGAAATTGATTCCAGGTAACAACAGTTGGAAGGCTACAGCCATGTTCCCACTTTCTTTATTAATGCTCACAAAAGATACGGTGCCTTTAAAATTCTTTTTATAAGAATTAATCGGAACATCAACTGTTTCTCCAGCATAATCAAGTGGGAATGAAAAGCGGGTGCCGGCAACAGCATACTCTGAATTTTCAGTTAGGAAAGGAGATGAGTGATTTCCCGATGCATTTGGAATTTCAATAATTTCTTCGGTGCGAAATGTTTTTAAACTAATCCGTGCAATCCGCGGTGTATTATTTCCATTGATGAAAACCCATTTTCCATCGTGCTCACCATTGGTGGTTGACAATGCAATATGATGACTGTCGTCCCACGGAGTAAAACCATGTGATGTGTTCAACATTGGTTTTGACTCTTCTGAATAACCCCAACCTGTTTGTGGGTCTTGAGAAAATACCGGAATGACACGGAATAATCTTCCGGATGGAAGTCCATAAACCGATATTTGTCCGCTAAATCCACCGGAAACAAAACTGTAGTAAGCATCGTGTTTTCCGGGAGCAACATAAACTTTTTCAGCGGCATCGCCAGTGATGGCTTGGGTCGGATTTTTTGGAGCACATCCCGTTAATGCGAGCAGCAAAAGCGGAACTGCAGTGGCTGTAATTAAATGATAGATTTTCATATGTATAGTTGTCATTAGATGATTTGTATTTATTTTTCTCCGTCGTTGTGACGCATGAATTCAACCACTTGTCGAGCTTCAACTTCAGTTAAGTTTTGATTAGGCATACGTATTAAACATTGCTCAAGCAAAAGCTGTGCTTCTGGATCTTCATCTAACATTATTTCCA
>CAIXTT010000096.1 GCA_903922455.1 uncultured Bacteroidota bacterium
GAATTATCAAAACGAGATACAGGAAACACATTTTATATATTAGATGAACCCACCACAGGATTACATTTTGATGACGTTCGTATTTTACTTGAAGTGCTTGATAAATTAGTGGAAAAAGGGAATACTGTATTAGTGATTGAGCATAACATGGATGTAATAGGCTATGCAGATCATGTTATTGATTTAGGGCCTGAAGGTGGATCAAGAGGTGGTAATATTTTATGTACTGGGACTCCAGAACAAGTTATAAAAAACAAAAAATCCATTACAGCCCATTACCTTAAAAAAGAATTGCAATCTTTAGATAACTTTTCCTGATAACTATCGTTTAATAGAGCCTAATAGTACTAATATGAATGCTGACGACGCTAAAATAAGAAGAGCTTTTACCGATAAAGATTGGCAAGAAATAAAAGCCCAAGATACATGGCAAATTTTCAAAATCATGGCTGAGTTTGTCGAAGGTTTTGAAAAAATGAGAAGAATTGGACCTTGTGTTTCGATCTTTGGTTCAGCTCGAACCGTTGTTGATTCAACGTATTACATATTGGCTGAAGAAATTGCACATAAACTCACGTTAGAGGGTTATGGTATCATTACAGGTGGTGGCCCAGGAATTATGGAAGCTGCAAACAAAGGTGCTCAGAAATCAAATGGAAAGTCGGTAGGATTAAATATTGAACTACCCTTTGAACAAGCACCTAATCCATTTATAGATTACGATAAAAGCATCACCTTTGATTACTTTTTTGTACGAAAACTGATGTTCATCAAATACGCTCAAGGCTTTGTTGTATTACCTGGTGGATTTGGTACCATGGATGAACTCTTCGAATCATTGACACTTATTCAAACCAAAAAAATTGGTCGCTTTCCAATTATACTAGTTGGCAAATCCTACTGGTCTGGACTCTTAACTTGGATCAATGAAGTTTTAGTAACAGAAAAGTACATCAATCCTGAAGATTTAGATTTATTCAGCATTGTAGATTCCGCTGAGGAGGCTGTTGATGCTATAGATTCATTCTATTCAAAATATCTACTCAAACCTAATTTTTAAATTTACAACATAGGACTTTCAAAATATCTTACATGATTTCATGTAAGAAACCTGCCGTTTTAAACCAATTTTCCACCTTTACCTTATTGGCAATGCGAAACAATTGCATCGATAACAAAGTAAAAATCGATAGAAAATTGTGTAACAATGCAAATCGAACAAAAGAAGTGGACTCCTGAAAAAACATGGGAAACACTTCGCAGCGACTTAAAGGAAAGTAAAGAATACCAGTTGGTATTTGTGTTTGGTAGTCGAACACTTTTATCAAGTATTGGCTTTTATGATGAAATAAGAAATTGCTATCCAAAGGCTCAAATAATGATGAATTCCACTTCTGGGGAAATCATCGATACCCAAGTAAATGATGATACGATATCACTTACCGCTATTCGATTTGACAATACTCAATTTAAAACTATTTCTGTTAATATTCAAGACTATTCCAATTCAGAAAGCGCAGGACAATTTATAGCTCAATCACTCACTCCTTCCAACATTACCAATATACTTGTATTTGCTGACGGTCAACTTGTTGATGGAAATAAATTAGTTTTAGGATTAGAAAATAGAATAAAAAATCCCGTAGTTATATCATGTGGTCTTGCGAATGAAGGGAATAAATTTCAAAAAACACTTTTAGGATTAAACGAACAACCTTGTGCAGGAAAAATAATAGCAGTTGGATTTTATGGTGAACATTTAACTGTTTCACATGGAAGAATGGATGGCTGGGAAGAATTCGGAAATGAAATTCAAATAACGAAGTCTAACAAGAATACTATCATCGAACTCAATCATGAACCAGCTCTCAAAATTTATAGTCAATTTGTAAATAAACACATGCCATCGTCTGAAGGCCAGAGCTTACTTTTTCCTGTAAGCATCAAATCAAACGACACACAGCCGTCTGTATATCGAAAAATAAAAAGCATTAATGAAGATGAGAAAAGCATCACATTTGATGGAGATGTACCAGAAGGAAATTACATAAAAATGATGAGAGCCAATTTTGATAGTCTTATCAATGGAGCTTCTGCTGCAGCAAATAAAAGTGCCAAAAGCATCCCCAAACCTGATCTCGCTATTGTAATAAGCAACATTGGACGAAAAATAATTTTAAGCAAAAGAATCGAAGAAGAAGTTGAAGTTATTCGAGAAGTATTAGGAGAATCGACAGCCATCACAGGATTCTATTCATATGGCGACATCTCATTTTCACAAAGAGATGCAAAATCAGAATTCAATAATCAATCCATGACAATTACAACCATGCTAGAAAAAAAATAAAAAATGGACAAGAAAACGATCGATCTACAAATTCAAAATCATTTAGGTGAATTAAGAAATGATATTCGCGTGCAAAATGTCATAGCAGCATTAGAAGATTATTATACACAACAGTCCATCGAAAAGATTTTAAAAGAAAAGG
Source organism: uncultured Bacteroidota bacterium (assembly GCA_903922455.1). Lineage (GTDB taxonomy): Bacteria > Bacteroidota > Bacteroidia > AKYH767-A > OLB10 > JAJTFW01. Next base: position 2,490 of record CAIXTT010000096.1, read on the forward strand.
CGCAAAAAATAAACATATACGAGCAAAGCTATTCTTTATTATTAGAATTAAAAAGCAAATTAAAAGCCGAAACTTAATCCTAATCTAAGTATCATTCTTTTAGACATAAATATGCCTAAAATGAACGGACTAGAATTTATAAGAGAGCTTAGAAATGAACCAGAGTTTCGATCCATCGCTGTATTTGTAATGACCACACCGATTAACGATAATGAAAAAATTGAGGCATACAAACTAAATGAAGCAGTGCAGATTCTAAAACCACTCACATTCGAAAAGTTTGTAAACTCCATTTCAATTTTAAACAATTACTGGAAGTTATTTGAAGAACCAAAAACTTCTACTTTATAAGAGCAATTAAAAATGATAAATACTAACATAGTGAACAAAATTCAGGTTCAGATTATAGAAGATAATGGACAAGACATAAGTGTCTTGATGAATGCAATTAAAAAAACTGGGCTTGAAGTAGAAGTTACAGTATGTACAACCATCAAAGACGCTATTGCCCTTTCAAAAAACAAATCTTTTGATTGCATTTTTCTTGATTATTATTTCCCAGAACAAAATGGAATTGATTTCTTGAAATACTATAGTGAACATAGAAAAGGCGCAAGCATTATTATGGTTACTAGTGAAGAAGATATTCATCTAGCTGTTGAATGCATGAAACTTGGCGCATACGATTTTTTAAGCAAGAGTCAAATAACCGCTGCAAGTCTATCTAAAACTTTGCGTTATATTTTAAAACTTAAAGAAGCGAGAACTGCTGCACTTATTGCTACATCTGCTCTACAAGAAAGCGAATTAAAGATAAAGAATATAGTTGCGAGGTCACCCATATTACTTTTTAACATAAACAATGATGGAACGATTTCGCTCTTCAAAGGAAAAGCTGCGCATTGTCTATCGGTAAAACCAGACAAAGTAATA
>CAIXTT010000097.1 GCA_903922455.1 uncultured Bacteroidota bacterium
AGATGAACTGCAACTATTTTACTCTTGGTCGTATTCACTTAACTCGCTTTATTAGATAGATCATTATAAACATCCTTCAACTGGTTTCCTTTCAAATTCCAATTAAATTTTTCTTGAAACATTTTCCTAGCACCTAAGCTCAACGAATGATATAATGGACCATCCTCTTTCAATAATCGCAAGGCATCTGCGAACTTGGTAATGCTTGTATTATAGCGATTATAAGGAACTCTAATGCCGCAGTCATTTGATACAAACTCACCAGGTCCTTCGTTTTGAAAACATATTACAGGTAGTCCGTATGAAAGAGCTTCGGCTACTACCATTCCTGCTCCTTCATGACTTGGAAACAAGAATACATCCGACTTCTTATACAACTTTTTATAATCACTTCTCTGCAACCATGCAATGAATGTTACTTGATCTTGAACTTCCATTTCCTTCGCTAAATTTTGCAAATACTTTTTGCAGGGGCCATCACCAACTAAAACGAGTTTCGTTTTTTTCTGTTCTGCAAATGAAAGTTGATGATAAAAACGTGCAAATGCTCTGATTGTAATATCAAATCCTTTCAGCGGAACAAATCGACCGGCAGAAAGTACTGTGAAATCTGAATTTCTCTTTCTGTCAATAATATCAATTGGATCTTCTGTGCTTACACTCGGCATATAATAAATTTTATCCTTTGGCAAATCCAACACTTGCTCTACTACCGAATTCATAGTAAGTACACGATCTGCATGATTTACGGTTTGGCGAAGCAAAGGATCCATCTTCCAAAAATATTTTTTTACCAACCACTTTACTTCCTCCATCATATACGATCTCCAGCCATACACATGCAACACATAATCCTTAGGGATTCGAGGATGATGACCAATAGGACCCCACACAAAAGGCTTATCCAATTTCCAAAGACTCGAGGGAGTCCAATCGTTATGAAAATTCAAATTGTGAACAATATCAAATTTATATTTATTCTTATTTACAAATCGAGGTAAGAAAAATTGCCAGAGATAATAGTACAACATAGCACCTCGACCGCCCTTCTTCCAAAAACGTGCCCAATATGGTAAATCATAATAAGCGAATTGAATATTTGAATAATCCTTACTTGTATTTTCGCTGATATACTTTTCAATATCTGATCGTGTATTTTCGCGTGTAACAGCAATCACCTTGTTGAAGCGTGCAATTTGCAGAATAAAATTCCATCCCATTCCATCTTCCGATCCATGGTATGGATTCACTGCATAAGCACTTACCAATACAGTTTGTTGTTGATTTGTATTCATTTTTTTTCTTAAATTATGCAGACATTCTCTTTGAGGAGATATTAGCTTCATCAACATTTCTACTTCTAATAACTCTTGCAGGAACACCACCAATTACAGCATTATCGGGCATATCCTTATTGATAACAGCGCCTGCAGCAATGACACAATTATTTCCAATATGTACTCCATCTAGCAAGGTTACCTTAGCTCCTATCCAACAATTTTTTCCAATAGAAATTCCTTTCCGTTGTGTTCCTTGCAAACGAATTAATTCCTTAGTATCTAAGAAACGATGATTTTCTGGGTGACAACTTAAATACGGGCCAATGATACAATCATCGCCAATGCTTAATCCGCCAGCCCCACCTAGATGTGCGTATTCACCTATTCCAACATTTTTACCAATCGTAATAAATTTACCAATATCGTTAAGTGAAAAAGAAACTTTGAGAAATGAATAACTTCCGATCCAAGAATAATCCCCTATAGATAAGCCCTTCTTACCCCACGCCGTTATTTGAACTCCATCACCGATTTGCACAGCCTTACCAAAATGGGCCGAACGTTGCCCACGAATTCGAACTCCTTTTCCAATAAATAGCATTAAATCTCTTTTACAAAAAATGAATTTCCAAGAACGAATCCATGAAATAAATTTATCGAATACAAAAGAGAATAACACGTCATTACTCAAGGAAGGATCCAAGGTAAAATCAGCATTTTTCTTTTTGGCGATATGTATAATAATTCTTCTTAACATCTTACATCTTCCAGAAGGTAGTTTGACAAACAAACAATCCCATAGGTGCAAAACCACTAAACTTATGCATTTCTTTTCCTTTCAATAAATCAGCGCCCACCCAATTCACGGGGTTATCTGAATTATCAAGAATCATCCATCCCCCTTTTTTCACCTTCGACATTAACACTTCCATGCAATCGTTTCGACGAGTAAAATCATTCATACAATCGACAAGGACAATGTCCAAACTTTGATTTGGTATTAAAGACATATCGGCCAGTGCGGAAGAGCCTTGCATCACTTTAATATTAAAATTCTTCTCATGGAAACGTAATGGATTCTCCCGAACGGTTTTCTGAATAAATCCTGCCCATTCAGAACTATGTTCATAAGTGATGACATGTGTGTTCTTTTCCAAAAACCAAAGACTTGAATTTCCACCACCAGCTTCTACTACCTTCATTCCTGGTTGAACAATAGTTTCCAAAAATCGAATGGCGTCCATCACAATAAATGGAACCGGTTCCTTCAAGATGGGAGAGCGTCGTGATTGCATCCAAGTTTTGAAAATGTAGGGCAAACGAAGAATGCTATAAGCACTTGGAGAATTTCCTTCATAATCAGTGAAACGCAATGAAGCTTGCAAAGCCTCTTTGCGTCCATCGTCACATGTCCATTTAAGCGTTGTGCGACCTAATAATTGGTCGATAACCGGAGTTTTATAAGAAGCAGTAATATTATGCTTCACCGGTGGAGTATATTGATTACGATTCATGATCTACAATATAATATGATTACAATTAAATGATTAAATAAATACACTCTTTCATTACACGACGAAACGTTTCCTCCTTACTGACATTATTTACCATCAAATAATTCTTCTGCTTTCCCCCATTACTTAAATCAGCAAACAACTTCTTATAATCAGAAGTCAATTCTGAAATGGCGATGGTGTCTAACTCTTGTTTTCTCTCTCTTATCACCTCTGGATCTGCATAAAGAAATACGTTCAGCTCAGGTTTAAAAATAAAATGATATCCCCACTTCATAAACTTTTTTGGCAATACGATATTAGATCGCTTCGAATCAATAATAAAATCGAAGTAATAGCGATCATACAGAACTGTATATCCTCTAAGCGTATATTTAAAATAAATATAGAATTGTCCTAAGATATAGTCAATATAATAATACATAAAACGGAAGAATGAACTTAATCCACTTGAATTCGTTCCTTGACGTGGAAGACGTTCTCTTGTATTACTTTCTGCTTTGGCTTTTCCATAACGCATACTGCTTAAAATAGGCAATAAAGATGGGCGATGGCGTAAAATCACTGTTCGTTGACGAAACTTGCTTTTCAACATTTCATTGACTTCATCAATGATGGTTGATTTTCCAGCACCATCTACTCCACTAAAAGTAATCATGATTCCACGATGACTGATAGCATCCTTTAAAACTTCGACCGAATAACGCAATTTATAATATACAAAACGAACACCTTTATTCACAGATAGATTTTCAATTCGCAGTCTAACTTTCTTTGCATGACGAGAGTGCAACGAGTACAAATCCTCTAACACGTTTATATTTACACCATAACTGGATGTCATGTGAATAAATATTCCCGACCTTTCTGGGGCACTAAAAGAAGCAAAATAATCTCTATATTTTTGTGGAACGACAGCATCATTCAACAAATAAAACAACAAAATATATTCAAAGTTATAAGCATGTGAGGCTACTTTTAATCCAGAATTCAAAACATCGATATCATCCAACACCATCGCGGCATCTAAATACACAACGCCCTTTCGATCGAAACGATGTAAAAAATCAATTTCTAAATAAGATCCATCTTCAAATAGCAAACAAGTGAATGTGGCAAATGATTTTTTATGGAACTGAACGCGTTCAATATTTTTACCCTTCTCAACAATCCTTAGTATTTTCCGTAAATCGACTTGAGAAATTAAAATATCCACATCCGAGTTTTCTGGGATTTCATGAATAGACGTATGTATAAACTTCAACAAGGCGTAGCGATAAGGCATGATCTCCTTGAAAAAATAATCTAAAAAATGTCGTCTTTGATTCATGATTATTTTGAATTGACTTTTACAGTTGTTAAACAATCTTCAATAGCCAACATCCAAGCATCCATCATCCAATCACTTTGCATGAGCGGTTCCTTTTCATTCAAGTATTGACGTAAATAGAAACTTACATTGAACAACAAGTAGAGGGCATGATGCAATTGAACATTTATTCTATACTTCTGAATCATGTGCATCACGATTGGCTGCTTCAACCATTCGTTAATGTTAATCTTTACTTCCTTATACGACTTTTGCTGTTGCAAAATGACAGATTGGTAGCTAAAATGAAACAAATCAAATAACATTGGAATACCATTTCGCGCCATTTCCCAATCGTAAACATATAATCGTTGATCGTCGCAATACATGTTCCATGGAGTAAAGTCACCGTGAGACACAGAAACGGGAATTGCCTCTCCCAATGAAATTGTTGAATAAAGTTGCTTTAATCCTTTTACTAATGCATCCATTTTACTTGGGTCCAAATTATTCCTATACTCTAATTCATTAAACAAATAATGTACATTCCCATTGATCACACTCCAAGCTTCTGTTTCGGTGATTGCCTTTCGCTCATGACTAAGTGCGTACAACTCGCCGACAGCGCTGGCGTGAATGGCTGCGATTTTATCTGCAGAAATAGTAAATGCAGGCTTAACGTCTGAGAGTCGAGCGTGACCATTTATATGCTTAGAGATCTTAGGTAGACTCAAGGTTGTAAAATCAAACTTATTCAAGGACTTCACCATATCCATTTCGTTTTTAACTAGTTTTTCAGCAGTTTCTGTTAATGGTATTTTTATGAATGCACAAATTCCATCTTCACTTGTCACATCTACAACTATTTTTCGTGTTGCACCTCTTGTTCCTGTGAAAAAAGTACATATTTCATGTTCTTCAATTCCATACTTTGCTTTTACTTCATTCACCAAGAATTGTTGCATTTCAAATCGTCCTGAAGAGAGCAAATTACCTTGGCCCAACCTCCATACAATACGACTTACTGAAACATAAATCTTTGACTTTATTGAAGTCGAATTATACAAAGACAAGTGCATCGCTTCTTTACAATTCGAATTATAAAACCATCGAATCGTCCCATCGGCGTTATTAATGAAATCAAAAGAAGTGCAAGAATCATCCTGTGCATTAGAAAGAAAACACGAAAAAGAATACTGTGATACATCAATCACAAAATTTAAACTATTCTCATCGGGTTGAAAACTCTCAATACTTTCTTCAACATTTTCAACCACTCGTTCGAAGGGATCAATGATTATCATCTCCAACCCTGGAGCAAATAAATCACGCAATAGGCTGAGGTCGGTGAGGGAAAGTTTTGAATTTTTCATGGCAACGACTTTTTATACGCTCCCGATGAACAAGAGGTTCTACTGCCACTGTAAAAACTAGAAATAAATAAAAGATGATTCCATAGTTGGTTTCTCCAAAAATTCCGAACTCGGTAAGAGAATTAACCAAAAGTGGAATTAAAATTAGACCTATTGACTGTTTTAATGCTTTATCGGCCACTTTGCTTGCAAAAAACAGAAAAACAGACAACTGAATTAAAACAAGTAAAAGACCGCCCATTCCGAGCCCCAGCAACACCTGTAAAAAGGTATTATGTGTCATCGCGCCAGCATACGCATTTAAAGAATCAAACTTATCAACGTAATCGATACGCATATATCCAAATCCTAACCATGGTTCCTTTGGGAAATTATAAGTCAAAAGATCCTGCCAAAATGGGATTCGACCTGTAAGGGTAAATAATTCTGTTATTTGCCCTTGCTTCACAAAGAAAGAGTAACCTGCGATAGGAACTAAGGCAATAGTTCCTACAATAATTGCCAATTTACTTAAATTGCTTCCATACCAAATTGCATATACCATTAAAACCAACAACAACCCAATTAACGAAGAGCGCGAACCCGTTAATATTAATTGATGGGTAAGGAGGAGCATAGAAAGTGCAACACTTATTCGCAATTTTCCATGATGAAAAAGCATAGGAAGAAAGCAGCTGATTCCAATTACAAACAACATTCCCAACTCATTTGGATTGATAATAAATCCACCTAAACGACTTACACTTCCGCCATGTGTTAATCGATAAAATTTATCGGGATCGAGAAATATTCCAAGAATAAATCCTAATGAAACCATTAAAATAGCGGGGGCTATAATTTTATGCAATTCAAAATAATTATGGGGATCACGTTGCTTATAAGTATACAAAACGCTCATAAACATCCAGGCAAAAATAAATCCTTCAAAATCCATTATCCATTGCAATGCGCTTGAATGAAATGAGCTCGTCCAAAAAAGAGAAGCGGCGCCTAATAGCAAATATAATCCATACAACACCCAAGGAGCGACTTGTAGAAATTTACTTTTCTTCGGATTGTTTATTCTACTTTGAAAAAATAAAATTACCGATAACAACAATGTAATGAAAACTCGTAAACTAGCCTTTGTTACTTGCACGATTACAATATTATCAGTGAGTACAAAGTATGAAATTATTCTCAACGCTAATAATAAAATCAAAAAACGTTGGAGGCGTTTTGCCCATGTAGATGAAAGCAGGTATTCTTCTTTCATAACTGCGCGGTTCGTGTTTCATAATCGTACAGCTCTAGCAATTTCTTCGTGACCGCACGCCATGAAAATTCAATTTTTACCATCTCTTTTGCTTGTTTCCCAAACTCTAAATATTCACCAGTTTGGTAAGTCTTCAAAAAACTAAACATAGCATTTTCGATACTCTTACTTGTACTTTGACGAATGTGAAAACCTGCATTATACTTTTCTACTTGCGTTCCAACATTGGTTGCCGTACTTACGATAAGTGCTTTTCCTAATGCACCTGCTTCAAGAACCGCTGTTGGTGAACCTTCCGAACGAGAAGGATGACAAAAAACATCCATATTTGCAATTCGATTAAGTTTATCTTTTCCATAACGTGCACCCATAAAATGTACACGGGATTCAATATGATATACCTTACACAATGCTTCGAGTTGTGGACGATCGGGTCCATCTCCAATTAGCCACAATTCGCCTTCACCACCTTTCTTACAATAACCTGCAAATCCTTCCAATAAAAAGTCGAGTCCTTTGTAATAAGTATCTAGTCGTCCACAAAAACCAAATACCGGAACATTTCGTTTCTTTATGGATGAAAATTCAAACGCTAGCTCTTCAAAATCTTGTCCATTCGGAATAACCAATTTATTGCTTAAACGAAGAATCGTTCCCAAATGGTCGAACTCACTTTGACCTAGCAACTGAACAGCTTTGGCATGACGTAAAATAGATTTCTCATATCGACTAATGTAAATTTTTTTAATCCATTTATTCTTCTCCAAAGCAATTTTATTGAATGCACCATGCGGGGTGTACACATATTCGAAATTCATCTCCTTCAATAGTCGAGTTAATTTATAAAAATCAATGATGAATCCACCATGAATATGAAATATGGTATCTTTATTTTCCTGTGAAACTGCAAAGATCATTTTTGGATCTAAGTCGCGGTAGATGGGTTGTGATCTAAACAAATGAGTAGGAAATGGTCGAGGATAAACAACATCGGTTGGAGTTTTCGTAATTCCCCATATTTCCACGGGAACTTGATGAGTATGTAAATTCATGGCTAGCTGATGTGCAACCTTGTTCACCCCATTCATTCGATTGGGATTTGCCTTACCAAGTACTACATGAATCACTTTCATCGTCGACTCTTTTTACGTGTAAGATGGATGTAATGTTTCGGAAGAAAAGCACAAAGCAAGCCTATATTGAGAATATAAATGGACTACTCAGATGATAATTTCGCCACTTCATTTCGCAAACTAAAACAATAAAAGAAGAGTGTAATTAGTTGGGTAATCCCCAAACCAATTAGTACACCATTTAATCCAAATGCTTTAATAATGGGATAAGCAGTTAAGACACTAAAAATACTAGTTGCAATAAATGAAACAAAAATAAGTCGGGTGTTCTCCAACGTACGTATGGCATAACGCAAAGGATACCCAATAAAAATAATTACATACAATGCGCAAAAGCCAATTAGGATATGCTGATAGATTACAAATTCAGCTCCATAAAATAATAAAATAATTTGCTTACTAAAGATTGCCAGAACCGTCAACAATGTTAATGTAACAGCGCCCGTTTGTAAAGCAAACGTCCACAGGTATCGAAACATTTCTTCGTTTCCTCCTTCACGTTGATGTTGAGAAGCTCGAACTGGAATTATATTTTCCATTGCTAAAAATAGCACATGCGTTATTCCAACTATATTTTGAGCCATCCGAGTAACTCCAACAGCTACTGGTCCAAGAATAGCTCCAGCGGCAATAATAAAAAGATTACCACTAAACCATTGCAGTAGGGCCGTTACTGTTAGCCATTTACTAAAATCCCAATGCTCGAGTATTGTCGCTTTGATCACTTTTGGCTTAAATCGCAATTGATCTAATGACCACAGCCCAACGAGCGAGGCATATAAAAAGAACACAGCCGTTAATAATAATATGAATTGCGCATCCATCGAACGAACATAATGTATAGCAAATGAGGCAATGAGTACTCCTCCATAGGCAATAGCATCAATCAATAGAGCTTTATATGGTTTCCCAATCACAAAAAAGTAACGACGAAAAAAATCCTGAAGCAGAAAAGCAAAAACTGCTAATGGAAATGCTAGAATGATACTTTGTACTTTCCATTGATCAAGCAAATAACTCATTACAATTACAACAAGGAAAGAGAGTACTCCCATCAACCCAGCAAAAAAAAGTTGCTTAAAAACGAGTGCTTGTAAATAATCCGAATGAGTTGCATCTTTTTTCTTTCCGCTCAACGTTTGCATGGGTGCAATAATAAAAGGTTGATTGATACTGCTAGCAATCATCACTCCTAACCAGGCTATGCTGTAAATACCAAAACCTTCTAGTCCTAAATAACGTGCAAGCAATACACTTGATAAAAAATTAAGTCCGCTTACCAATGCCTGATCGGCATAAATGATAGCTGTCTCACTTTTAATGAGCTGCTTTGGTAGGCCTAAACTAAGTTGAAAACTCATAATTTACCACATGAACAAATTTGAAAGTTGAGCTTTATACGATCGACCTTTTATCGATTTCATCTTCGCGGGCTTACTATATCCCGTATGATTTCTTTTCTCCTTCATCGCATTTAACACATAATACACTTCTTGCAGGCGGTATTCTTCCTTCACCATTTCTGCGTTTTCCACTAATTCATTCTTTCCACTTTCTGCGCGCACAACGTATAAATTTAAATCGCTCCACTTCATAAATGGAATGGCTTCTATGAATTCACCTACTTCGGGGGTATCAATAATGACCGCATCATATTGAGTTCGCAATTCAGCAATAATATCCTTTGTGCGATTCGTTGCAATCAAATGTTCAACCATATCTTCTGTTTCACCTGATGTAATAACATCGAGATTGGGGATAGACGTAATTTGAATGGCATCTTGCAAAGAACACTGTTGTACATAAATGTCTTTCATTCCGCATCCATTACGCACATCAAAACTAGATGCAATTTTTGGATCATAACAATTCAGGTCTAATAAAATTACTTTCTTATCCTGAGCAGCTAATGTTCGCGCTAATTGTGTGGCAACAAAAGATTTTCCTTCCCCTTTGCGAGTACTCGTCACCGTGATCACCATCGAATTCTGATGGGATTGATTCATAAAGATCCGAGCGGTTAAAGTATTAAATGCTTTATAGGAACTTTCATTCACTTTGAACTTCTGAATTTGTCCGATCACTGGGATAGATGAATCAGCCATCAAATCCTCTGGAGTATTCACCGTAGGCAACGTATAATGACGTAAATAAGCGAGCATCACACCAAAAATCAAACCGAGCATTAAGGCCAAACCGCAGACAACGTTTTTTCGAGGCATAACAGCTACTTCTGGAATCAACGCAGTTTCTAAAATTCGATTAAACGATACATTCACTTGTTGAGTGATGATTGCTTCCGTACGCTTTTCTATTAAAAAATTGTATACTTTTTCAAACAAAAAATAATTTCTGTTTAGTTCTTGCAGCGTACTTTCCTTTTCTGGCATCCCAATAAAAGAAGCGCGCTGATCGTCGATGGCTGCATAAAGATCATCTTCCTTCGACAACAATTTGCGACGTGTATTATTTACACTTTCTATTAAGTATGCTTTTTGTTGTGTAATTTCTGCATCAATATTTTTTACTCGATCGTTTTCGGCAGTATATTTCTTAATCAATTCTTCGCGCTCACGGATCTTCGCATTATGCTTAGCTACACTTTCCGTAAAAAGCTGATCGATGACCGTTCCATACTCAGGTCCTGAGAACTTCACTTCACGATTTTTTCGTAAATAATCACTCATATTCTCCAACACATTCAACTGCATGTTCACATCTACCTTTTGCAAAGTAAGTTCACCTAACGTTTTGTACGTTGCATCTGTTTCTTGTGCGATATTGACAATCTGATTCTGGATACGATATATTTTGATTGCATCACGAGCATCATCCAACTCTTTACCGACAATGGCAATTTGTTGATTGATAAAATCCACAGTACTGCTTGCTAAACTTTTCTTATCTTCAATTCCTTGATCTATGTAGGCAGTAGAAATGGCATTCACCATTTTTGATGCTTTCTCAGGAATCGCATGCGTGTAATACAGCTTAACAATATTTACCTCTTTATCGGCAGCTTTAACAAGGTATTGAGCATTCATCAATTTCGATGTTAATGCATCCCTTGAGTAAACAATAAACGACCAATTCTCTTGCTTTAATTGTGGATGATAGCGCAATTGCTCTTCATCCTTTTTTACTGTAATACAAACACCACCATCACAAATTTGAGTTCCAAATACTCCTTGCTTTTCAAAAGTATTTCCTAAGCGCTCATAACTAATTAAAAATTTATTGCCCTCTAAAAATTTTAAATTACAATTCAAGGTATTAAAACTACTATCCTTAATTGAATAGTCAACAAGAAATGGGGCAGTATGATAAACTTCCTCTTGTTTTAATTCACCCTGACGATAATATTCTACATGAAAATCTAAACGATCAAGTGCCTTTTCAAAAAGCGAACGCGATTTCAACACTTCTACTTCCGTTTGCACTTTCGGATTCGATTTAAAAACGTCGAAGTCACGGTATAAATTACTACCTGACATTCCATCTTGAGCATCTTCTATACGTAGTGTAGCAGACGCTTGATATTGCGACGTAGCCATATAAAGGTAACGGGTAGCCGCAATTCCCGAGAGCAGAATGCAAATAACAATGAGATACCATCTTTTTTGGAGTGGGTACAACATTGATTGAAGAGAACCAGGTGTTCGCATATTATTTACTTACGGATACGTTATATAATAAAGCTAAGGCAGTGAGCAAACTCGCTAATGGGATCAACTTTGAGGCAATACGATCGAAAGATTTATTTCGACCAGGAGCTGCATATATTACATCGCGTGATGTTACCATCACTTCGTTGCTTGATGCTTTTGTCAGATCCACTCTAATCGTTTCAATCCCCCGAATAATTTTAATGTCTGTTGTTTTTGCGTAATCCGTAAAACCATTTGCTTTACCAATCATATCCACTAATCGAACTTGATCGGTATGGAAAACATAATTTCCCGGACTATGTACTTCGCCGAGCACTGTAACTTGATTGCTTAGCAAGCGCAAATTCAAAATTGGCTTTTGAATAAATTGACTATACAAACTCACTAACTTTTCTTCTGCTTTTAACAAAGTCAACCCTTCCAATTTTACTTTTCCAATTTGTGGCAAATTTGCATCACCGCTTTCATCAATCTGCAACCACTTCCCTGCTTCTTCGGGAATACTATAAACACTATGAACAGAACCAACGCTCAATTCATCATGACCCCAAACACTAAGTGAAATCTTATCCCCTGGTGATAAAACTTTCTCCGAAATTTCAGTAGCGGATCCTTTCGACGTTTTGGTCGCATTCGTTTGGTACAAGGCGTACTTATTGCAGGAGCTAAAGAGCAAAAGGATGATTAATCCGGTCACACCCAGCATAGCCATTTTGAGTAAAAAATTTGAATTTAATTTCATGTTAAGTCGGTTAGAGGCGCCAACACAGAGCAGCACATGCGTAATTAAACTTAATTTCACTCTTGAAGGTTACAATACTTGGCGATTCCTCACAGCAGGCAATAAAAGCAGCTAAAAAAAGTTTGATTATAAAACATTGATTTTTAATAAATTAAAAAAGATCTCGCGCATGATATACGCTTAGAATTGCAAATAGTTGCAATAAAATCGAATGAGATTTACTCTAATTCTTACAGCGCTAACTTATTTGAAGATGCATTGAAAACCAAAATTTGTGAGGACCCCGTTGATTAAGTGAAACCCTGACTTCATTTTTTTAACAATATAGGCAGGATAAACACCTGGAATATATTACTGAGGGGCGGGTAAAAACGTTAATTTCGCTCCACATCATGGAAGTAAAAATCATTAATCAAAGCCATCACTCCCTACCCGCGCATGAAACTATTGCTTCAGCGGGAATGGATTTGAAAGCACATCTTGACGCACCCATTTCACTTAAACCTTCTGACACTGTGATTGTTCCTACTGGACTTTTCATGGAATTGCCTTTGGGGTTTGAAGCACAAATTCGACCAAGGAGTGGATTGGCGGCCAAACATGGAGTAACGGTATTGAATAGTCCGGGAACAATTGATGCTGACTATAGAGGTGAAATTAAAGTAATATTAATAAATCACGGAAAAAAAGAATTCATTATTAATGACGGAGAGCGCATTGCTCAGATGGTAATTACTAAACATGAAAGAGTAGTCTGGAAAGAATCAAAACAATTGGAAGAAAGTGAACGAGGAACGGGAGGATTTGGCTCTACTGGAAAATAAAATTGACGACTAATAATTTAATATATTTTTTCTTTTAAAATAAACAATTAGGTAATTTAACATCAAATAAATTCTATGAGAATCATCGTTCCAATGGCAGGTATGGGTAAGAGAATGCGTCCGCATACACTAACTACCCCAAAGCCAGTAATTCCCGTAGCAGGAAAACCAATCGTTCAACATTTGATGGAAGATATTATTCGCATGTGCAATCAGAAAGTAGAAGAGATTGCATTTGTGGTAGGTCATTTTGGTGAAGAGGCGGAAAAGAATTTAATAAAGATTGCTGAAGATTTAGGTGCTAAAGGAAGCATCCATTATCAAGATGTTCCCCTAGGTACGGCTCATGCCATTCTTTGTGCTGAGTCAGCATTAAAAGGACCTGTTGTAGTCGCTTTTGCGGATACACTTTTTAGCGCCGACTTTAAAATGGATCCTAATTGCGATGGTGTAATTTGGGTAAAACAAATTGAAGATCCGAGGCAGTTTGGAGTTGTGAAAACTTCAGCAGATGCTACCATCACTGATTTTGTGGAAAAGCCACAAGAATATGTGTCGGACTTGGCGATCATTGGAATTTATTATTTGAAAGATGGAGAATATCTCCGCAGCGAACTTCAATATTTAATTGATAACGACATCAAGGATAAAGGCGAATTTCAATTAACCAATGCGTTGGAAAATATGAAAGCGAAAGGAAAAATATTAAAAGCAGGCAAAGTAGATGAGTGGCTAGACTGTGGAAATAAAGACGCTACTGTGTATACGAACTTGCGTGTATTGGAGATGAAATATCCAAAAAATCATATTGCATCTTCAGCGAAAATTAATAATAGCGTAATCATTCCTCCTTGCTTCATAGGGGATGATGTCATCATAGAATCGTCTGTAGTAGGTCCGCATGTAAGTATTGGGAAAAACACAAAAGTGACCAATAGCATCCTTAAAAACAGCATTGTGAGAGATCATACTCAATTAATAGATGCAGGCATTGACAATTCATTGATAGGAAATTACGTTCATTATCACGGCCAATTAAAAGACCTTAGTATTGGCGATTATAGTACTGAATCTTAATCATGAAACTACTCCAACTTTTTTACATACTTCCCTTGAGCGTTACACTTTTAATGAGTGCATGCAGCCCAGCTAAAAAAAGCACGAGTACTGCAGCGGCTCCGGTAAGCAAAAGTAAAAGTGAATTGACCGAACAACAACGGATCACGCTAACCTATACTTTTTTTGATGCACAAAAAGAAAAAGCAAGTGGAAACATTCAAGCAGCTGCTGATTTGTTTGCACAATGTATTCGCTTAGATCCAAAGAATCATGCAGCGATGTTTGAATTGGCGGCGATCTACAACCAGAAAGGGAAACTCAATGATGCACTATTCTTTATCAAAACCGCTTTTGAATTAAGTCCGGATAATGAATGGTATGCAATGCTACTAGCAGATACCTATGAGAAATCTGGGAAATACAGCAATGCTATTGAAATTTATCAACAGCTTCATCGCAAAAATCCAGAACGCATTGAATACTTATTCAACGAATCGGATGCCTTATTGATGCAAGGGAAATTGTTGGAAGCCATTAAAATTTACGACAAGATTGAAAAGAAGTTAGGAGCGTCCAGAGACTTATCAATTCAAAAGCAACGCATGTACTTGAAGTTAGGAAAAGTGCCTGAAGCTGCGAATGAGTTAGAGAAATTGATTAAATCGGAGCCTGAGAATTTAGATAATTATTCATTGTTGGTTGAGCTATGGCAAGTAAATAACCAGTTTGATAAAGCGAAAGAGACCATCCAACGAATGCAGCAAATTGATCCTGACAATCCGAGTGTCGCTTTGGCATTGGCTGAACAATATCGCAGTGAAGGAAAAAAGGCAGAGTCTTTTGAACAGTTGAAAAAAGCATTTTCTTCCAATCAACTTGCAAGTGAAATCAAGATTAGAATTTTGACAAGTTATTTGCCGCTGGTAGAAACAAGTCCAGAGATGATGGATCAATCATTGGAGTTAAGTAAACGATTAAGTCAAACCCATCCCGGTGAAGCGAATCCTCAATCTGTTTACGGAGATTTTTTATCCGTCAACAAACAATATCCAGAAGCGAGAGATCAATACAGAATAAGTTTGAATCTTGATAAAAAAAACCTTAGAGCTTGGCAACAATTATTAATTCTGGAAGCGGAGCTAAAAGAATTTAATACGATGGAAGAAGAATCAGAAGAAGCGCTGGGTCTTTTTCCCGATCAAAGTTTTTTGTATTTGTTTAACGGAATAGCGAAAATTCAAAATAAAAAATACGAAGACGCTGCAAAAACTTTAGTAAGTGGAAGTAAATTAGTAGTGGACAATGATCAGGAGCAAATAGATTTCTATTCCAATTTGGGAGAAGTTTATGATAAACTAAAAAGATTTGAAGACTGTGATAAATATTACCAGAAGGCGCTTAACATAGATGGTAGTAATGTGTATGTATTAAATAATTGGGCTTACTATTTGTCACTTCGAAATGAACAATTGGAAAAAGCAGCAGAGATGTCGAAGCGATCAAATGAAATTAGTCCGAACAATGCAAACTTTTTAGATACGTATGCTTGGGTTTTGTACAAGCAAGGAAATTTCAGTGATGCATTGACTTGGTTAGAAAAAGCCAAAGAGAATTCAAGTGAAGTAAGTGGAACCGTATTGGAACACTATGGTGACATTTTATTTAAGCTTGGCAGAGCAGGGGAAGCTATTGAATATTGGCAGAAAGCAAAAAAGGCAGGTGACCATTCGGAATTACTAGATAAAAAATTGAGTGATAAAAAACTATATGATTAGAAATCATCTTCCCTTTCTGGCCGGTTTGATGATTTTGGTAATGACCATTCAATCCTGTAAGTCAAGGCAAAAATCATTGAATGTGCAACCTGGAGCCATCGTACCTATGGAAAATGAATCTGTTCAAGTTTTGATGGGGCGATTAGATTCATGCTCCTTTAAAGCAGAATGGATCAGTGGTAAAGCCAGCGTGAAGACAAATCAAGAAGGAAACGAGATATCATTCAATATTACGCTGCGCGCAAAGAAAGATAGCGTTATTTGGATTTCTATTTCTCCTTTATTAGGCATTGAAGTAGCACGAGTGATGATCACACCGGACTCGGTAATGATGCTTGATCGCATTCATAATAAATATCAGGTCAATACTTTTGAAACCATAAATAAATTGCTTCAACTAAAAGTTAATTTTGAGATTGTACAAGCGCTATTGTATGGAAATTTTTTCGCTTACAAGAAAAATGAAAATCGCTTTAATTCTGTTTACCTAGAAGAAAAGTTTTATGTGTTAAGCTCCCTCAATAAAAAAAAATTGAAGCGTTCTTTGGAAGAGGGTGATCTGAGCAAGCCTGTAATTCAAGATGTATTTATAAATGATACTTTTTATCGCATTTTAAAAATGTCGGTACTTGACCAAAGAATAAATAAAAGTCTACTGACAGAATACGAAGATTTCCGTCAAACAGATGCTGGACAGTTTCCTTTTAAATCGAAAACGAAAGTAAAAGCTGAAAAAGAACTGGAGATCAATATCGATTTCGGAAAACTTAAAGTTGGCGAAGTCCAAGAATTCCCATTCAATATCCCCTCGAACTTTGAACGTAGTCGTTAAAAAGTATTTAAGTTTAGTTGTGTTCTTCTTAATAATGTTAGGAAGTATTTCCTCCTATGCGCAAAACAAAAAAGAACTAGAAAACAAAAAAGCGAAACTTCAAAAAGAAATAGATTTCACCAATAGGCAACTAAAGATTGTAGAAAAAAATAAAAATAGTACAGCAGAACAATTGGCAGCTCTTCGCAAAAAGATACAACTTAGAGAGGCCTTAATCGGAACTATCAACTCCGAAATTTCATCCATCGGAGGAGCTATTGCATCCACTACAAAAGAGATAAGTGGTTTAGAAACCGAATTACAAAAATTGAAAAGAGAATATGCAGTGATGATACGTAATGCGTACATGACCCGCAATAATTATCAACTCCTCATGTTCATCTTTGCTGCTGAAGATTTCAATCAGGCCTATAAACGAATGAAATACCTTCAACAGTATGGAATATTTCGTAGAAAGCAAGCCGTGCAAATTTTAGGCACGCAAGAGCAGTTAACTGGAAAGATGCAGGAATTGGAGCACAAGAAAAATGAAAAAACAAGTTTACGGAATACCGAGCAAAAACAAAAGTCGACTTTAGAAAAAGAAAAGAAAGATCAAGATAAACTTTTAGTCAAACTTACTGATAGTGAGAAGAAATTAAAAAAAGATTTAGCAGACAAGCAAGCTGCTAAGAAAAAGCTAGATCGCGCTATAGAAAATCTCATTAAAAAAGAAATTGAAGCAGCTCGAAAAAAAGCAGTGGCCGCTGGTAAAAAGAATATCACCAACAACAATGTATTTACATTAACTCCAGAAGCGGCAAAACTATCGAATAGTTTTTCTGGCAACAAAGGATTACTACCATGGCCCGTGAATGAAGGAACCATCTCTAGCATGTTTGGGGAGCATCCTCACAAAGAATTGAAAGGAATTATGGTAAAGAATAATGGAATCGATATTCAAAGCAACAGAGGAGCTACCGCAAGAAGTATTTTTGAAGGAACCGTAAGTGGTGTGATTACTATTCCGGGAGCGGGAAAGGCAGTTATTATTCGACATGGCGATTACTTAAGTGTGTATTCCAATTTAGAAACGGTATCGGTAAATACAGGCGATAAAGTAAGCACCAAACAAGCCATCGGAACAGTAGCTGAAGGAGAAGGTTCAAAAGGAGAAATTCATTTGGAGATTTGGAAAAACTCTTCAAAGTTAGATCCTAAAAATTGGTTGGCAAGAAAATAATTTTTATTTGATTACACTAATCCTTGGTTAATTGCCTTTGCAACAGCTTCGGTCATGCTCACTACATGTAACTTCTCGTAAATATTTTTCATGTGTGATCGTACCGTTTCATAACTGATATGACAATGGTCGGCGATCATCTTATAACTCATTCCTTTTACTAAACAACCTAAGACTTCCTTTTCACGATTCGACAAATTATAGTTGGGAATTTCTTTAGCAACTATGGGCGGTGGTTGCTGTAAAAAGCCAAGTACTTTGCGAGCAACTGTAGGACTCATTGGTGATCCACCTTGATATACCTCCACAATAGATTCCAGTATTCGATTGGGAAGTGTGTTCTTCAAAATGTAACCAGAAGCTCCAGCGCAAATTGCAGCAAACACTTTATCATCATCTTCAAAAGATGTTTGCATTAAGACATTTAGTTTTGGAAATAATTTTTTTATTGTTTTCAATCCTTCGATACCACTTACATGAGGCATCTCAATATCCATCATGACCACATCAGGTTCACATGAGTCAATCTTTGTTTTTATATCCACACAATCAACAAACGAACCTACTATAGAAAACCCAGGTGCATCTTCAATCAAAGATGACATGGACAAAAGAAATAAATTATTATCATCAAAAACTGCAACACGAATCGACATAAATTCTTTTATTTATTTCTCTAAATTACGGAATACAATTGAATAAATCATTTCTGGTAAGTTAAACAATTATAGCGCTCTCGTTTTCATTGGTTGAATGGTCAATTATCACAATTTAATTCCAAATAAGAAAGTATGTAATCAATAAAGCTTCCTTTTTAACAAATAAAATGAAATGGGTTGAAGGCTAAGTGGCGAGCAAATTTAAAAGTTAGCTAACATCAGAATTAATTCTAAATTTAAAATATAGCCCTCTCTTTTCACTTAATTTGACTCTATTTCATTCGTCTTCGATTTATAAAAATCACTCAATACATTCTATTTCAACTATTTATATTAATGCTGGTAATAGTTTTCATGGAACCCGCTAAAAAAAATACTACCTTTGCCCTGTAAAATTCTAAAAATGAATCTGACTATACTAATTGGATTTCTTGGAGGCATGGGCGCTCCAGAAATAATTGTACTTCTCGTAGTAGTGCTACTCTTTTTTGGTGGAAAGAGAATTCCTGAACTTGCTAAAGGATTAGGTAAAGGAATAAAGGAATTTAAAGATGCATCGAAAGGAACTGGAGAAGAAGGAACAAAAAAAATAACCGATAAAGATTAATTCTTCACCAATAAATAAAAAATAAAAGGGAGTCCAATTGGGCTCCCTTTTATTTGTAATTCCCATTTTTTATTTAACCGGATAGCAAATTTCAGTTAACCATTTTTTTGAATCTTTTTCGGTCATAGGATCCGTTACCTATTTTTCCCATGGAGCACCGATCACTTCCAATTTATTTTTTGAGATGTAAGCATTTGCTGCATCATGTCCATGGACTCCAATTATCCCAATTCTTCAATCCGTTTACTTGATTAAAAATAGAAGCAGTTGAAGCTTTCCTATTCGTGCATCATCCAACCAATAACAGCAAGCACCACTATTAAAATAGTTAGTACAAGTAAAATTTTCTTTAGAATTTTCATAAGATTATTTTTGTTGAAGTGTAAAACTACTTAAATTGCTTGAATCAAAAACACGAAAAATTACACAAGATGAATCTTTAAACATTTAAGATGAGGAAAGTGCGTCCCTTTTTAATATAAAAAATAGAAGCTATGATGGTGAAAGATCATTGGAAATCCATTTGTAAAGTTAAATGAAACAGGATTTCATTACTTTCGCAAGATGCAGAAAATTACCGTACTTGGCGGAGGGAGCTGGGCAACAGCTTTAGTAAAAATTTTAAGTAATGAAGCCGATGAGATTCATTGGTGGGTGCGCAATCCCGAAACCGTAACCTTCATTCAGCAATATCAGCATAATCCAAATTATTTAAGCGATGTTACTTTAGATTTAAATAAAGTAAAACCAACAAGCAATATTAAAGATGCTATACAATCTTCTTCCATTATTTTGCTTGCAGTACCATCTGCATTTTTAAAAACAGCATTGGAAAGCATTACTGAAAAAGACTTTATAGACAAGATTGTTTTTTCTGCAATTAAAGGAATTGTTCCTGAACACAATTTGATTGTTGGAGATTTCATGCAGCAATATTTTAAAGTTCCTATTTATCGCATGGGTGTTATTACTGGACCTTGTCATGCAGAAGAAGTTGCACTCGAAAAATTAAGTTATTTAACAATAGCTTGTCCCGATATCTCTACCACTTCCACCATGGCGAATCTACTAACGTGTAGGTATATACGAACCATTGTTTCAGACGATATTTTTGGAACAGAATACGCAGCTGTATTGAAAAACATTATGGCAATTGCCAGTGGAATTTGTCATGGACTTGGCTATGGCGATAATTTCCAAGCCGTATTAATTTCTAATGCCATTCGTGAGATAAAAAGATTTGTGGATGCTGTTCATCCCATCAAAAGAGACATTAATGACAGCGCTTACTTAGGTGATCTTTTAGTTACTTCCTATTCTCAATTTAGTCGCAACCGTACTTTCGGATCTATGATTGGAAAAGGATATTCTGTAAAAAGTGCACACCTCGAAATGAATATGATTGCAGAAGGTTATTATGCGATTGCTTGTATTCATTCTATTAATGAAAAAATAGCAGTTGATTTACCCATTTGCAATGCGGTTTACAACATTATTCATGAAAAAAAATCGGCCAAAGAAGAGATGAAATTACTGAGTGAGAAGCTGACTTAATCAGATTCTTATCTCCTTTTAGTGGTTTACACTTAGATGAAAGGAGATTATACTTGGATTTTATTAAGGCTATATACTGCTAAAAAAGTATTTTACCTCCAATTCGTTGCTTTTATCATCTATATTTTTTCTATTTATATTTTCCTTTATCCTCCTTATCGATGAGTACTTTTCAAATATTACTTCGTTTAGAGTTGACAATTCGGACTCAAAAAATTTCATTTTAAACAACTTCAAATTGTAGAAAAAATAGATTAATTCTAACACATTTATTTTTTAATTAATTATTAATCAATAATATATGTCTGATTAGATGAGGTGATTAAATTAGGTGCGTCAGAAAATCATCTCTTTAGTAGTCTTTAGACTTATAATTATCTCACCCCTTCAAAAGCAGTTTATTCTTTAAGAAAAATTAGTTTCCCATTAGCATAGCTTCAAGTTTAATTGATTTGCCCATTGGTTTGATATTTTCACCCATAATTAAAACGATTGGCAATAAATAATTGGAGACTTTTCAATATATTTACTAGCTTAGAACATATTAGCACCAAAACAATCTTGTGAGTATTTAGATAATTAATAATTTAACGATAACGTCATGCATTTATTATCAACCAAAATGATAAGGGCTCTCCTTTATTTGTTTATTTTATTTTTTCTTTCGATGGATTCATCGGCACAAACTCATTTGATGGGCAATGGAAACATTAATACTTGTGGTGGAACTTTTTATGATAGTGGTGGTAGTGGAGGGGATTATTTTAACAACGAAAATTATACATTGACTATTTGTTCATCTGTTCCAGGAAATTGTGTTCGCTTAAATTTTACATTTTTTGATTTAGAAAATATATTCGATGAAATGACCATTTATAATGGTCCAAATACAGCTTCACCACTCGTTGGTGTTTTTACTGGAAATGTAAGTCCTGGATTGGTAACAGGAAGTTCAGGATGTTTAACCATTGTGTTTAGATCTGATGCTAGTGTACGTGCTGCAGGTTGGCAAGCAATAGTATCCTGTGTGACTTGCAGTGCTCCTGGATGTGCTGCCACGTGTAACGGTGGTGCAGCCCCGGCAAATGATGCATGTTCAGGAGCCATTAATATTGGTGCGATTCCAGCACCATCCCCATGCCCTGGTGGAATTGGTGCACTTTCAAGTTTAAATACAACAAATCTTTGTGCGAATCCTGAATTCCCATATACATCACTGTTAGGTTGTCAGCCAGCAGGAAACATGTCATCTCCTGCAGCTGATGTTTGGTATCGTTTTACAATTACAGGTCCAAGCTTAAATATCTCTATTTCTGGAGGACTCATTACTCCCAACGTTGGATTATATGAAGGAAATAATTGTGCAGGTTTAATTCCAAGAGGATGTGCTATTGGCGCCGCTGGCAATCTAAATGCAACTTTCGGTGGGCTTGCTTCGGGATCCTATTATTTACAAGTGAGCGGAGGCAATGTTGCTGATCAATGCAACTTTAATCTTACCATTCAAAATAATTATGACTGTGCGGGATGTGTTATACAAAGTAATTTTACTGCTATTCCTCCTCCGGTAAACGGACTGTACCCCGCTGGACAACTCGTTAATTTTTGCTATACTATTTCAGATTACAGTCAAACTTCGGCTAACTGGTTACACGGTATTGTTCCAACTCTAGGACCTGGATGGGACATGAGTACTTTCACACCTGTATCTGCTACCAATTGTTCTGGAACTGGAACATGGAATTGGTATAATACCAATGTAACTAGCTCGGCTACAGGTAGCGTTACTGGACCTGGTTTTTATTACGAATCGAATTTAGGAAATGCTGGAGGGGTTACTGATGGAAACCCTGGAAATAATTTTGGTGATAATAATGCTGTGGGACTTTGCGATTGGACGTTTTGTTTTTCAGTTCAAACAATTCCAGTCGGATCATGTGTTCCCGGAACAAGTCTAAATATTAACATCGATACTTACGGTGATGGAGAAAGTGGATCTTGGACATCTTTAGCGTGTACTCAAGATCCAGTTACTAATTTTTTTGCCACTCTAAATTGTTGTCAAGCACCCGCAGTTGTTACGACAAATCCTTTGTGTCCAGGACAAAATACAGGTACAGCATTAGCTACAGGAATGGGGACAAGTCCATGGGATTATGTTTGGAGGAACAGCGCAGGTACTGTTTTGTTGACGCAAAATAATATTGCAGGCACAAGCACCTTGAATAATTTAGCTCCCGGAAATTACACGGTAAGTGTTACAGATAATAATGGCTGTACTTCCAGCGCTACTTTTACAATTACTGCAGCTTCTGCTTTTTCTGCTGTAATGAATACAACTAATCTCACTTGCAACAACAGTAATAATGGTACTGCAAGTTTAGTGATTAACGGTGGCACTGCAGGATATTCTTATGTATGGTCTCCTTCCGGAACGGGAGCAAATCCAATCGCGTTGGCTGCAAATAATTACACAGTTACCATTACTGATGTGAATGGATGTACAACAATTGCCAATGGTACTATTACTCAACCTGCCATTATAGTTGCTTCAACTGTTACAAAAACAAATGTTAATTGTAACGGAGGACAAAATGGAAGTATCACTGTTTCTACTGTCGGAGGAACTCCTGGTTATACTTATGCTTGGTCAAATGGTGCATCAGGTCCTGTTATTTCTTCTTTAACCGCCGGAGCTTACACTGTAGTGGTGACGGATAGCCGCGGATGTACTGGATTTATGACTGTCGGTATCACGCAACCCACACCCATTGTATTAGCTATGTCATCTACCCCAGCAAGTTGTGGCAACAATAATGGAACTGCTTCTGTTGCTTCGTTAGGTGGTACACCAGGATATACTTATGCATGGTCACCATCAGGTGGTGCTACTGCTTCTGCTTCTGGATTAGGAGCAGGAGGTTATAATGTAACCGTAACAGATAACGTTGGTTGTACCATGTTAGGGAACGTTGTGGTAGCTAACTCAAGTGGACCCACTGCCACAATAGCCTCCAGTGTAAATGTAACTTGCTTAGGAGGAAATGATGGAAGTGCTACTGCTAATGTAGTGGGGGGCGCTGCTCCTATAGTTTACAATTGGACACCAAGTGGTGGTAGTGGAATTTCTGCTTCAGGATTAGCAGCCGGTAATTATACGGTAACTGCAACTGACGGTGCAGGGTGCACTTCTGTTGCAAGTGTTGTGATTACTTCTCCGCTACAACTTACAGCTACTATTTCAAATGCTGTACCTGTTACCTGTAGTTATGAAAATGATGGTTCCCTTTCAGTGACAGGAAACGGAGGTACACCTGTATATAATTATGTGTGGAGTAGTGGATCACTTACTGCTAACGAAAATAATTTATTACCCGGAACTTATACTGTAACAATAACCGACGGCAACGGATGTACTGCTTCCGCCAATGGCACAGTAACTGCTCCTGCATTATTACAAGTAAATATTTCATCTAATACCCCTGTAAGTTGTAATTTAGGTAATGATGGTTCTACCACTGTTGCTGCAGTTGGCGGTACTGCTGGATACACGTATCTATGGTCGAATGGAACAGTGGGTGCTACAAATAGTGGCTTATCTGCTGGAACATACACAGTAACTGCTACCGACGCGAACGGTTGCATAGCAACACAATCCGTTGTTATCACTCAAGCAACACCACTTAATCTTGTTCTTTCATTAACAGGATCAACCTGCGGAAGCGCGAACGGAACTACTTCTGTGATTGTGAACGGAGGTACTCCAGGCTATTCATATAGTTGGAGCCCTATTGGAGGCACGAACAGTTCTGCAAGTGGGTTGAATGCAGGAAACTATTCTGTGTTAGTGACGGATGCGAATGGATGTACTTCCATCGGAAATGTAAGTGTGCCCAGTGCAAATGGACCTTTATTAAATGTTTCGAGCAGTAATAATATAACCTGTCCTGGAGGAAACGATGGAGATATCAGTATTAATGTTGCGGGTGGTGCAATTCCTTATACGTATGCATGGTCAAACGGAGGTGTAGGGAATTCAATTAATTTACTAGCTGCAGGAATTTATACTTTGACTGTTACAGATAACAACAATTGTACTTCATCCATCATAGTTAATTTATCGGAGCCAACTGGATTTGCTTTTGTAGATGTTCCAACAACAGCGCATTGTGGCCAAGCAGATGGAGATTTAACAATAACTGCAAGTGGTGGCACATCTCCTTATACTTATGCTTGGTCGAATGGTGCATCAGGAACTAATCAAATTTCTAACGTAGTGAGCGGTACGTATACGGTTACCGTTAGTGATGCGAATGGATGTACTGCTGTTTCAAGTGGTGTGGTTGCAGATGAACCTGCTCCTACTATCACTTTAAATAATAGCAACAATGCTTCTTGCTTTGGTGGTGCAGATGGACTCATTTCTATAAATGTTATAGGCGGAATTGCGCCGTATAATTTACTTTGGTCAAATGGAAGTGTTGGATTGTTGAATAACAATATTGCTGCAGGAACTTATACAGTTACCGTTACAGATGCAGTAGGGTGTACTGCTACTTTTCAATCTAGCATTGCAGAACCTGCCGCTATTAATTTGATTCCAAGTAGTACTTTAGCAACATGTGGAAGTTCAAATGGAAGTGCCTCTGTCGTGGCGAATGGCGGAACTGGAGGATATGCTTATGCATGGTCTCCAATCAGTAGTAATGGTGCTGCAGCTGTAAATTTAGGTGCGGGTTCATATACTGTAGTTGTGACCGATGCCAATGGATGCACCGAACAAATGAATGTGAATGTAGGAAGTACTAATGGTCCATCTGCAGGGGTTCTTTTGCAAACGGATGTAAGTTGTAACGGAGGAAATGATGGAGCACTTACCATTTCAGTAAATGGTGGCGCTTCTCCTTATGTATACGTGTGGTCGGCAAGTGGAAGTGGAACTTCAGGATTAGGTTTAACGGCTGGAAGTTATACGGTGACGGTGACTGATGCGAATGGATGTTCATCGATAGTGTCCGCAACAATTAATGAACCCACTGCGCTAAGTACCATTCCAAATACTTATACTTCGCATTGTAGTCAAGCTGATGGCAGTGCTGCTATTTTAGTGAATGGAGGAACACCTACGTATGCCTATACATGGTCAACCGGCACTTCTGTAAATAATACTTTAAGTAATGTTCCTGCAGGTTCGTATACGGTTACCGTTAGTGATGTGAATGGTTGCACGTTTGCAACCACAATAAATATTCTAAATCAAGCAGGACCTGTTGTGAGTGTTGCTACTTTAAACAATGTGACTTGCAATAGCGGAAATGATGGAGGAATCAGCGTTGGTATTGTTGGAGGAAACAATCCATTCAATTATGTTTGGTCAAACGGGTCAAGCTCCGCTACGAATTCAAATTTAATTGCAGGAAATTATACAGTAACCATAACCGACGCTTTCGGATGTACGTCCACGTTAGTAGCTAATATCACCGAGCCCGCTATCATTCCTTTAGTTTTTGTGAATACGATTTCTACGTGTGGAAACAGCAATGGTTCTTCTGTAGTGACTCCTAATGGTGGTATAGCTCCATACAGCTACAGTTGGAGCAATGGTTCTGTGTCATCGACGGCGAATGCACTTTCGGCGGGCGTTTATACCGTGACAGTGACCGATGCTCAAGGATGCTCCGTTTCGGAAAATACGATTATCAATAGTGCGGGTGGACCCACTTTACAATTCGATGGACAAACCGATTTGAGTTGTTCTGGCGGGTCTGATGGAACCGCCAACGTATTAGTAACTGCAGGCAACGGACCTTTTACATATAACTGGCTTCCTTCAGGAGGAACAACAGCAACGGCTACAGGATTGAATGCAGGAATTTATAATGTGAGTGTGACCGATGTAAATGGTTGTAGCACCTCATTAAATTATACTATTTTAGAACCACTTCCCCTTGTTGTAAATAATTTAACAACCCCCGTTACTTGCAACGGAGGCAATGATGGTACTGCTAATATCGATACTCAAGATGGTACAGCTCCTTATGTTTATGACTGGAATCCAGGCGGAGTATTAACTTTTAACCGAATTAATTTAACAGCAGGAAATTATAATGTAACGGTTACGGATGCAAATGGATGTACTCAACAAACGTTAGCTGTTGTTACAGAACCACTCGCAATTACTGGAACTCCTTCTAATGTGGATGCTGATTGTTTTAGTGGTAATACCGGAAGTGCTTCTATTTTGGCAGGTGGCGGACTCTCACCCTATACTTTCCTTTGGAATACTGGTGCTTCTACTTCACAGATTACAAATTTAACTGCAGGATCATATACCGTTACTATTTCTGATAATAATGGATGTCAGCATCCAACAACAATTGTTGTTGGAGAAGCATCTCCTATTATTGTAAATACGGTGGTAACTGATGCAACCTGCGGAAATGCCAACGGAACTGCACAAGTAAATGCAAACGGAGGAACGGGCGGGTTCGGATTTCAATGGTCGACCGGAGCAGCATCAACAACTATTAATGGATTAACTGCGGGGGCCTATACCGTTATAGCTACCGATGCAAATGGATGTACTGCTACAACCATTGCAGGCATTGCGAATTTAGGTGGACCTGCTGTTGCGATTTTAAACACGAATGATGTAAGTTGTTTTGCAGGAAATAATGGAAATGCAGAAGTGGTAACCAATGCAGGAAATGGCCCATTCACTTATCAATGGATTCCATCAGG
>CAIXTT010000098.1 GCA_903922455.1 uncultured Bacteroidota bacterium
ATTAATACCGCCGCTTGCTGATAAATTCGCAGAACTTCCAATGCAAATGTCATCATCAAGTCCAGCATTAGCTAGGGGTAATGCATTTACAGTCACCGAAAGATTTATTGGATTTCCAATACATCCAAAACTATTTGTTTCGATAACCGTCACTGTAGCCGCTCCTGATCCACTCCAGTTTCCTGTGGTGGATGAGGTCCCATTTCCACTAAGGATGTTTCCTCCTGAAATACTCCATTGATAGGTAGAGCCACTAGTTGAGGTTACGCTAAAGGAGCCCGTATCACTCACACAAATACTATTATTTCCTGTAATCGCACTGGTTTGAGGTACTGGACTTATGCTCACAAAAATTGTATCCGATACACCAAAGCAAACGGTATCTACGGTTAAACTTGTTTCTTCATACCATAATGCAACAATAGCGGGGCCTGCAGTATTCCAATCTACCGTCACCGTCCCAGTTCCATTTCCACTTACTACGGTTCCACCTTGCGCAAACCAATTGTACGTAGAACCAGGAGTGTTTAAGTTAGAATAAATTTGTCCTTGAGCTACATTCGCACAAAGTAATGTTGGACCTGTCGGTGCAACAGGTGTTAAAATAATATTGATGGTAACAGTCAACACTACTGGAGCTGACTCACATCCGAGATCTGTCATTTCTGTAACCGTTATAGTCCCTGTCCCTGCAGAATCCCAATTGATCGTTACATTCCCTGTACCTTGACCAGATAATAAAGTTCCATTCGTAACGACCCAATTGTAACTGCTATTTGGATTTGGATTGTCTACAGAATAAGGAACGTTGGTAACACCCGGACAAATAGAGATTACTCCACTTATACTACTTAAAGTTGCTGCCGGATTTACAGTTAGACTGATGGTATCTGCATTACTACAATTATTAGCATCTGTACCATTTAGTGTATAACTAGTGTTTGTTGCTGGAGAAACATAGATGGGTGTACCACTTCCTGCAGCACCGCCACCAAGTACAGTCCATGTATAAGCGGAAGCACCTGATGCATTCAATTGAATAGAATCACCTGCACAAATGGTATCATTAGTTGAAGTAATTACTACTAATGGTAATTGATTTACGGTAACTGAAATAGTGTCTTTATTTATACAAGATGTAGAACTGGTTCCAGTAATAATATAGAAAGTTGTAGTAGATGGATTCACCGTTAAATTAGCACCCGTACCAATGCTCGTACCTGGATTAGTTAACAATGCCCAATTATAGGTATTCGCTCCACTTCCTTGTAAAGTGGTACTTGCTCCTGCACAAATGGGGTTGATAGTTGCAGTAGCTGCAACAATAGGTAATGGGTTTATGGTGATGGTAACACTATCCGATGAATTGCATCCATTCCACAATGTGTTTACAATATAAGTTTGTGTGATGACACCAGGACCTGCATTGCTTACAATCAAAGTTGGACTTGAAATCGTAGTGCTATTTAATCCTGTTCCAGGTGACCATGAGTAAGTATACCCTGAAGTTAATGGAGCACCTAACAGTAACGTATCTCCGTTACATAACGAAGCGGAAGTTCCCGCTTCAGAAACAGGTAGAGGTTTTACAGTGGCAAGTATCGTATCACGTGCAATACATCCAAACCAATTTACAGCCATGACATAGCTATTCACTATATTAGTTACTCCGCTATTTGTCAACGTTAAATTTGGTTGCGCAATCGTTGAGCTGCTAAGCCCTGTAGCTGGCGACCATGTATATCCATAACCAGATACTAATGGAGTTCCAACCGGAACAGTTTGTCCCGAGCAGAAAGTGACATCATTTCCTGCAGCAGCCGTTGGAACTGGACTTAATATTACTTGAATCGTATCGGTAGAAGTACAACCGTTCAATGTAGAAACGACAACATAAAATAAAGTATCAGGATCAATAGCGCCGCCTGAAATAACTAAGTTTAAAGTAGGATTAGAAACAGTACCACTACTCAATCCTGTACTTGGCGTCCAGTTGTACGTATAGCCGCTGGTGTTAGATGTACCAAGATTAATCGAATTGCCCGAACATAATAATTGATTCGCTCCAGCATTGGATAATGGAATAGGTCTAACTATTACGTTTACTGTGTCTCTATCCAAACATCCAAATAAAGAGGTAGTAACAATAAATGGAACAGTATCATTTACTGTTAATGAAGTAGTTAATGTTACTGAAGTAGAACTTACAGTAGCACCGCCCAATCCACCTGTTGGACTCCAAGAATATCCATAATTAGTAATCGATCCAGCACCAATAGTTCCTGATCCACCCGAGCAAAAAGTAATGTCGTTTCCAGCATTTGCCGTTGGGACAGGTCGAACAATAACTTGTACGGTATCACTGTCGCCACACCCAAAAGTGTTTGATAATACGACCACATATTGTAAAGTATCAGGCAAAGAATTTCCATTGGTAATTGAGATAACGGGATTTGAAATGCTCCCATTATTTAATCCAGTTGCAGGAATCCATGTGTACGTGTATCCAGTTGTTGGTAAGCTACCCAAAGGAGCACTCGTTCCCGAACAAATAGAAACATTACTTCCTGCGTTGGCTACTGGAAATGGATTGGTAGTTATTACGATTGTATCTTTATTAGAACAACCGTTTAAAGTAGTTGTTAAGATGTAAGTAGTAGATTGCGGTAATCCAGTACCGTTAGTTAATGAAACTGTAGGATTGGAAACAGCACTACTGCTCAATCCAGTGGCTGGACTCCAAGAATACGTAATTCCAGCGGTGTTAGGTCCGCCAATAACAGCAGACGCACCAGAGCAGAAATTGATATCAGCTCCAGCAACTGCTGCAGGTAAGGCACGAATAAATACGGGTTTTGTTAAGGTGTCGGCCGTACATCCAAATGGATTCACGGCGACCACACTTATTGTTGAATTTCCACTTCCTGTAAAATTTACGCCAATAGCACCGGTGGTTCCGCCCGAAGCTTGATTTCCATTCGTAACAAACCATGAGTAAGTATAGCCACTTGTAGTCGTTACATTGTATGGAATTCCATTGGCTAAGTTAGCGCAAATGGTATCGGGTCCATTAATGATAGTGGGTTTCACTGCAGGAGTAACATTAATGGTATAAACCGTATTTGTTGTCTTCGCTGGACAACCATTGTCATCAACAACAGTGCTAAATTGATAAGGTGTTATTCTTCCTTGAGCACACGAAGTGGTCCAACAAAATTGACTGCTTATACTTCCTAATCCACTTACATTATTTAGAGTAGCAGGAGGATTGGTTAATACCGAATTAAAAATATCTCCGTTCCTCACCATAAATAAACTATCATTATTGGGATCGGTGAACGCAACATTAAAACATAATGTTTGTCCCTCTTGAATGGTATACGTTAATGCGCTTCCAGCCGCAATTACCGGAGGTGGATTTACAGGGCAAGTAATAACAATTAACTGAATGTCTCTGCGCGTTACTCCAATCATAACACCATTTCGCCATTCTTCAATTTCAACAGCTACTACATAAAATCCTGTATTTTGTGCTACGTATGATGCAAGCCCTGTAGCAGTATCGATGTTAATATAATCTCCTAATCCAAATGGACTCGTTACACTGTACCCTGCTGCATAAGTAATATTTTGTATCGGCCACGCATAATTCGCAGGAGGATTCGGATTAGGTTGTCCTGCATTTGAAATACCAGCATAGGGTGTTGCAAAATGATAAACAAGTAAATCTCCGTCAGCATCAAAAGCTTGATTTAATACACTTATCGTATCTCCTGCACAGATAAATGGAACAGGTGCTACTGCAAATGTAGGGGCACTGTTTACGATATTGGGTGGTGGAACTTGTGCATAATAAGCTTGGCCAGTTCCACCCGGATTATCCAAATTAGCAATGTTATTATTACGACAACAACGATCTGCTATAAAATAAAAACCTGTAGTATTTGATGGAAGTGAAACCACATTTTGATAAATACCTTCTTCTACACAAACACTTGGTAAAAAAGTACAAGAGTCATTCGCATTCGGTGGTTGAATAAATTGTTGGCTCAGCAAAGGAAGAGAAATACTACTCAACAATTGTTTTGAACCACTTGGATTTCCTGGGTTGTCTTGGTAAGCACCAAAGTTCATTGTGTTTGGTAGTGCAGAACTTCCTGGATCACAAAGGCGATAAACATAAAGGGTAACTCGATATTCATAAAGCCCGCTGGCCCCATTGATACCTAAATATTCATAAGTTAAATTTCCTCCCATTAAGTGGGAAGCACTTGCATGGGAAGTCACAAATAAAGCGACTAATAATAGTGCCATGCGCTGGGCATAACGGATTGCGTTTTTCATGAAATGGGTCTTGTGTGTTTAGGTGTTGTTGTGTGGTGTAAAGTTGTTGTGTGGTGTAAAAGGGTATAGGTGCATAAAAGTAACTGATTCATTCAGAATTTTCAAAGAATTAAGTCCATAATTTAATGTACTATGACCTTAAATAATTGGCTTATTCGACGAGGAGGAAGCGCTTAGATGTTGTATTTTTCGGAAGTGGAATTTCATCCTATTATTATCATTGGTGCAGGTCCTGCGGGAAGCACAACTGCCTTAGCCTTAGCTAAGAAGGGCAAGTCTTGCTTGCTTTTAGATCAGTCCGAATTCCCTCGTGATAAGGTATGCGGGGATGCTTTAAGCGGTAAAGTCTTGCTTACTTTGAAGCGAATTGACCCTTCTTTGGTAGATGGACTGGCGGCGCAGGAACAGACGCTCGACTCCCACGGCGTTACTTTTGTAGCACCAAACGGCAAAGTATTGAAGGTTCCTTTTCGAAGGGAAGACAATAAGGAAAAACCTCCAGGGTATATTTCTCGACGTTATGATTTCGATAATTGGCTTTTTAATGAAGCGAAAAAAGCAAACGGTGTTCAAACGAAACTGAACGTTCGAATTGAAAAATTTAGAAAAGAAGGAAAAGATTGGATTATCAGCGATAAAGAAGAGAAGCATGTTTATAGAACTTCTTTGTTGATTGCTGCCGATGGAGCTCATTCTCGTTTTGCAAAAGAGGTGGGTGGAATTCAAATGGAAGATGAACATTATTGTGCCGGATTACGTGCCTATTATAAAGGAGTAAAAGACTTAGATCCGAATGGATATATTGAATTGCATTTTGTAAAAGATTTTCTTCCTGGCTATTTCTGGATTTTCCCTCTGCCCAATGGATATGCGAATGTGGGAGTTGGGATGCGCAGTGATATGGTGAGTAAGAAGAAAGTAAATTTGAAGGAAGATATGCTCAAATTGATTCGCGAATATGAACCTATTCGAAAACGTTTTGAAGGCGCTGAGCTAGAAGGTCCCATTCGCGGTTATGGGTTGCCGTTAGGTTCCAAGAAACGTCCACTTTCTGGAGATGGATTTATTTTGTTAGGTGATGCGGGTTCGTTGATTGATCCCTTCACAGGAGAAGGAATAGGCAATGCGATGATCAGTGGATTAAAAGCTGCTGAGACGATTGAAGCATTGAATGGGAATTATACTGCTGCTGCTTTGAAAATGTATGATGATTCAGTGTATAAACGCCTTTGGCCCGAATTAAGCCTCAGTAAAAAGATGCAGGAATTAGTAAAATATCCATGGCTCTTTAATTTGGTAGTGAATAAAGCAGTGCGCAGTAAAACATTACGAGAAACCATCTCTTGTATGTTTGAAGATATTGATTTAAGAGGAAGATTGAAAGACCCTCGATTTTATTTGAAGGTGTTGATGGAGTAGTTTCAAAACGATTTACATTGTCAAGCACATAATAAGTAAATCTTAAATTAAATCCTTTGCTTTTTCAGAAGTCCCTAATTACCTTGCTTTTCTAATGTATTTTTACCAACATTGTAAGCATATAAGGCAGCAGGCAAATATTGAATTTGAATTTTGTTGAGCTCTTTAGTTCCGGTTTTGTCAATGGTGGTGACTAAAGCTTGCGTAAGATTATTTTCGATGCAAAAGGAACTCAGACTTTTCAATTCATTGGACTTCTCAAAATATCGATTGCTCCATTTAATTTCTACTGCCCAATCGGGTTGATTGGTTTTGTTACTGATATTGATTAAATCGACTTCGCCATTTTTCCAACGTGCATAGTGTGGTATGAAGGAGATGCGCTGCATCCATTGACTAAAAATAGTGGTTTCAATAAGTGCGCCCATTCCATCTGCTTCAGCAGTGAGTGGTGCAAATAATGCGCTCCGTATACTTGAATTGGTAAGATAAATTTTAAAGAAATTTTCACGTTGAAATTTTCCCGCTTTTTGATCCACACGTTTTACTAAGTGAATTAAAAATGCAGCTTCTAAATAGGCAATGTATTGTCGTATCGTAGTTTTTTTTACACCGCTTCTTTTACTGAGTTCATCTATGCTGCATTCTTGTCCACTGTTCCATGCAATGGTAGTGAAGAGAGAATTTAATTCTTGCACATCTTTAATGCCATACAATCCGGGCAAATCTCTTAGCAAAACCTTATCTATAATATCAGCACGCATAAACCGGGCTGGATTATTTTGTATTTCTTTATTGAAGATGACTTCAGGATACCCTCCAAAATTTACATATTCAATAAAGTGTTGGTTGAGTTCAGTAATGTTCGTAGTGGACGAAAACTTTGCAATGTTTCCTTTCCAGTTGATGGTGCCTGGTTGTATCAATGCATCTAATTTTTTTAGATGGATGTATTCATAAAAAGTAAGAGGAGGCAATATAAAGTCCGTAAAGCGACCAGCACCACTCTCATTACTTTTGAGTTTAAGTGCTGCAGCAGCTGATCCACTGGCGATAAATTTCGACAACTTAAAGTCGTCAACCACTGTTTTTAAATGTACTTCCCAATCTTTTAAATATTGAATTTCATCAATGAAAACATACCATCCCGTTGCATCCATTTTACCCGTTGCTTTTTGTGCCATGGTGAACAGGGCATCTATAGAAATTGTATTGTAGATGGGAGTTTCAATGGAGATGAATAAAATTTTTTGTGGCGAGACTCCTTCTGCAATTAATTTTTGAATGGTATGATAAAGCATCACCGTTTTACCAACTCTTCTTGGACCCATTAAAACAACTGCACGTTGCACGGTAGATTTTTTTATTAGTGGATAAAGCAAATTGAAATAAAGTCGAGGGGCAAAGGATTCATAAAATGGATCCAATTGGCTCGTTGTCCACCACGGATTTTCGAATTGTAAGCGTGTGATGATTTGCTGTTCTGAAAATGGTAATAATGTCATACAACCTCAAAAATAGTAAAATAAGGTCAAATAAAAAATCTTAATTAACCTTTTTTAGGCAAATAAGAATAAAACTCAATTTTTTTTACCTTATTTGACCAATATCAAGACTAAGTATTGAGGGGACAATTTTATTGAATAACGTTGATTATCAAAAATATACAAGTATATGCGTCTTTGCTTTTAAGACACCAAAAAGATACAAATGATTGATTATTAATATTTAGACATTGTTTATAAGAAAGGCATTTGGAGTTCAATCAAATAAAATAGTAAAAAGGACCTTTTTGTTTAGCCTAAAGGGGAATTTTACTTTTTCACTTTGTGAGACAAATGAGCTCTACGCTCCAAAATCAAAGTAAGAAACATCTTGTGCCTGCTCATCTTGTTGTTGCCAATAAGCAAGTGTAACTACTTTCCCTTCTCGGGTTCTTAAAAATCTACCAAAAATGGCATTGATAGTATTATAGCACATATCCGTTACACCAATAGTAAATTGTGTAGGTTCGATGGGTGGAGGTAGTGGTGCCGGCGTTTCTCCTTCAGCAACGGGAGCAGGAACGGGTGCTTTGGGAATGATTCCACTAACGACTACCGTATACCCATTTCCTTCTAACAAAGGCTTAATGAAATTTACACGCTCCATCGAAACTGCTTTTTCAACAATGCAGCATTTGACTCCGTCCAACTCCTCAAATTCATGATTTTTATTTATGGCCATACTATTCTTCGATTAAATGCCGATGCTTAGTTCGTAAATATAGGTGTAAAGATTTCCACTAAACCCCGTCAACAATATTCCGACAATGCAAATGATAAGGGCAATACTTGGGAAAAGACTAAACGATATTTTTTGAATGGGATGCTCGTTAGCTTCCATGAACATTGCTTTTACAATTCGCAAATAATAGTACATGGATACTACCATGTTGATGGCAGCAAATGCAATGAGAACATAATTCCCAGTAGATGCACCAGCAGTGAGCAAGAATAATTTCCCGAAAAATCCCGCAGTAGGTGGAATGCCCGCTAATGAAAATAAGGAAATAGTCATGATCCAACTTAAGGCTGGATTGGTTTTATAAAAACCTTTGTAATCGTTGATGCTTTCTTTACTAGTAATAGAAGATACGATGTTCACTACACCAAAGGCACCTAAGTTGGAAAAGATGTAGATTAATAAAAAGTAAATAACGGATGCTTCACTTTCTTGTGTTCCTCCCGAAATGCCAACCAATATAAATCCAACTTGTGCGATGGAAGAGAAGGCAAGGAATCGCTTTATATTTTCTTGTCGCAGCGCAAATAAATTACCAATGCCAATCGTAAGAACTGCTGTAATAAAAAGTAAAATATACCAAACATTCACCATCGATTCAAAAACGGAATAGAGCACCGTGACAAACACAAAGGCAATCGCCGACTTTGATATCACCGATAAAAAGGCTGCGACAGAAACGGGTGCTCCTTCATATACATCCGCAGTCCAGAAGTGGAAGGGGACAATGGAAAGTTTAAAGGCAAATCCAACAAACAACATCACAAAAGCAAATACTTGTAACGGCGCCCCCGTCAATTGTAATGTGATTTCTGAAAACGATAAGGATCCCGTAGTTCCATACATCAACGAGATGCCCATCAACAAAAAGGCAGAGCTAAATGCCGATGACATAATCATTTTCATTCCCGCCTCTGAAGAAGCACTTTTGTTGAGATTGAAATTGGCTAAAGCAGCTAACGGAATCGTCGATAGTTCTAAGCCGATGTAAAATAAAAGAAGATGTCCCGATGATAACATGAAGAACATTCCCAAGACTGAAGACAGTAAAAGGATGTAGAATTCGGGTGCGTGTCGATGGGTGCGTGTGTATGGATGTGCTTGCAGCGAGATGATGAGTAAGCCGAGGTTGAGAATATTTTTTTCGAGTTGAATTAATTCGCTTGATTGAAACATCCCATTGAAAAGTTCACCCGAAATATTGTAGCAAAAGCCAACGAGGAGGTTTACTAATAAAAGCAGATTGATCATCAAATGCCAACGTCCAGAGTTTTCGTCGTTACTGGCAATCTTCATTATTAAGAGGGAGAAAAGTATGACACAGAGCATGAGCTCATGTTTCATTAAATAGATGAATTCATTTATCATTGTCAATCGTTAAGGAATGAAGGTGCGACCAATATTTACCATGAGTCCATTCACGTCCGGACTTATTAATTCATTTAACCAGAATGGAGCAATACCAATAACTACAATTCCACTTAATAAGAGTACTGCTGCCGATTTTTCATTCCACGTAGCATCGCCTAATGATAAGTGTTGTTCGTTTGCTAGGGGTCCCATAATGGACTTTCCTGCCGCACGAAGTATATACACCGCCGTTACAACAATGGAAGCACAAGATAAAATGGTTGCAATTCGATAAAACATTTCTGTGTGTTGCCACGAACCCATGAAAACCGTCATCTCTGCAACAAATCCACTAAAGCCTGGAAGTCCTAAAGAGCATAAACCAGAGATGATAAAGATGGTGGAAATAAACGGCATGACTTTTAAAAGGCCTCCTAACTGTGCTACCATTCGAGTATGCGTTCTTTCGTAAATCATTCCAATAGCGGCGAAGAAAAGTGCTGTCATCAATCCGTGCGAGATCATTTGCATAACCGCACCTGCAATCGCAGTTTCGTTGAGCATACCAATTCCCAGTAATACAAATCCACAGTGACTCACCGAGGAGTAAGCATTGATGTATTTTAAGTCGGTTTGCATCATGGTAGCAAAAGCTCCGTAGATAATAGCGATGGTGGCTAATAGAATAATATAAGGAGCATACACATGCGCTGCTTCTGGCATTAAGTAAGTAGCGACACGTAAACATCCATACCCTCCTAATTTCATAGAGATACCCGCAAGAAACATGGAAGCCGCAGTTGGCGCCGAACTATGTCCATCAGGAACCCAAGTATGAAAGGGAAACAACGCACCAAAAATTCCGAAGCCAATAAATGCAAGCGGAAAAAATAATAGTTGTGTGTCCAAAGGTATGGCAGATCTTGAAATTGCAATGAAGTCGAAAGTATGTTGACCATTGCCTACGTTAGTACTAAAATACAATCCTAACAATCCTAAAAACACAAAAGCAGATCCTGCCATCAACATTAAGGCAAGTTTCATAGCGCTGTATTCTTTTCTACCACTGCCCCAAATACCGATGAGCATGAATTTTGGAATTACTGCAATTTCTAAGAAGAAGAAGAGTGTAAATAAATCTAAAGAAATAAAGAAGCCATAGGCTCCGGCACTTAATAAGGTTAACAAGAAGAAAAATTCTCTGCTCATTTTTTCCATCTTCCAACTTACCAATACACCCGCTAAAACAACAAAGGCAGAAAGAAGTATCATCGATAAGGAAATTCCATCAATGCCCGTTGTGAATGCAATGCCTAAAGGACTAAACCATTCTACGGAATTATAAAAGAGCATTGGCGCTGTATTTCCAGCAGCTCTTTCATTACAAAAAGTACTTAGTAAGAGTACGGAGATTATTAATTGGAATCCAGCTCCTAGTAAGGCAATCATGCGCACTTGTCGAAGTTCTTTAAAGAAAAGAATAAACACTGCAGTAACGATGGGCGCTATGACTAATAGATGTAAGTTCATTTCTTTTTAGTTTACTAAATAAATGGTCAGTGCCGTGATGCCAAATGCAGCAAGGAAGAAGTATAAAGCATAATCTTGCACTTTTCCGGATTGTATTGATTTAATCAAATTGGATTTCCATACCACTAAAGAAGCAAGTCCATTCATGCTCCCGTCAATAATATTTTTATCCACCCAAGCAGATGGTTGTGCAATTAAGTTGAATACTATTTTTTTAGTGATGAATAAATAAATCTCATCGATATAAAACTTATGATAAGCGGTTTTGTATATTCCTTGAAACGAAGCAGATAATTTATCGGGACGATCGTTTTCCGTTTTATAAAACAAGGTAGCAAGCGCAATTCCACTTACTGCAATAATAACCGGAAGAATAGCCGCCGAAATTTCAAACGGAATATGTAAAGGATGACCATCGCTTGAAACAAAACTTCCAAATGGAATAAATCCGGCTGCGATAGCACCAACGCTTAGAATCAACAATGGAATTTTCATGCTCCAGGTTCCTTCGCCATGATGATCGTCATCGTGATGTGCCGTCTTTGCTTCCTTCGACCAAAAGATATTGTAATATAATCGGAACATGTAAAATGCGGTAATGCCTGCCGTTAGTAATGCAATATAATATACCATTGGATTGGCATGATGCGCTGCCGTCAAAATTTCTTCTTTACTAAAGAATCCAGCAAACGGTGGAATTCCGGCAATCGCTAAACAGGCAATCAAAAATGTAATATGCGTGATGGGCATCGATTTTCTCAATCCGCCCATATCTTTCATTTCGTTGCTATGTATGTAATGTATCACAGCACCAGCTCCCAAGAACAGTAAGGCTTTGAAGAATGCATGTGTGAACAAATGAAACATCGAAGCCGTGAATCCTAATCCTGCTTCATTTCCATATCCAGACACACCCAACGCAAACATCATATATCCAATTTGTGACATCGTGGAATAGGCAAGTACTCTTTTAATATCAGTTTGTGTGCAAGCGATGAGTGCGGCAAACAATGCTGAAATAACTCCGGTCCACATCACAACCTCTAAAGCTCCTGGACAAGAAATAGAAAAGATGGGAAACAATCGAGCCACTAAGAAAACACCCGCAACAACCATCGTCGCTGCATGAATTAATGCAGAAACGGGCGTTGGACCTTCCATCGCATCGGGCAACCAAATATGTAAGGGGAACATGGCACTCTTACCTGCACCTCCCATGAATACAAGAAGTAAACCCCAAGTTAGCGCACTCGCTCCTAAGAAACTGGCTGTAGTGGCAGAAACTAAATAAGGAGAATTAGATGTTGTTAATCTCTCAATCAAGGTAACGAAGTCTAATGTTTTAGCTTCGAATCCTAAAATTAATATTCCAATTAAAAATCCTAAGTCGGCAAAACGTGTTACAATAAATGCTTTTTTAGAAGCAGCTACAGCACTTGGTTTTTCAAAGTAGTATCCAATCAACAGAAAAGAAGAAACACCCACCAACTCCCAAAACATATAAATCTGGAAAATATTTACTGCAATTACTAATCCCAACATGGAGAAAGTAAAAAGTGATAAGAAAGAGTAGTAGGTAGCGAATCGCTCATCTCCTTTCATATAACCCAAACTATATACATGCACCATCAATGAAACTACAGTTACTACTACTAACATCATCACCGAAATAGGATCTACTAATATTCCCATATCAATGGAAACTCCTTCAGAAAAAGTTAGCCAAGTCATTTTCCAAGCAATAATTTTTTCGAAGGATCCTGCAGTGTTCAGGAAAAAATATTGATAAGCCGTTTGAATAGAAAGAATGGCGGACACCAACAAA
Source organism: uncultured Bacteroidota bacterium (assembly GCA_903922455.1). Classification (GTDB taxonomy): domain Bacteria; phylum Bacteroidota; class Bacteroidia; order AKYH767-A; family OLB10; genus JAJTFW01. The sequence continues at coordinate 12,752 of CAIXTT010000098.1, forward strand.
GAAGTGGTTCCAATCATTCCAGAAAGGGAGGATAAATATTTTCTGCCAAAAATTCCAAGCAGCAAGAAGCTGCCCAAGGGGAGGAGAACAATAAGTTGAATAGTAGTTGCTAAACTCATATTAGACGGAGATGATTAATGCTTTAAGTGATCTGCATTTTCAGCATCAATATTTTTCGTGTTGCGATAGAGATTTATAATGATGGCAATGGCAACCGCAGCTTCTGCTGCAGCAATCGCAATGATGAAGATGGTGAATCCAAGTCCCTCAATCGTATCGGGGAATAAATATTTGTTGAATACAATGAAGTTGATGTTAACGCTATTTAACATCAGCTCCAACGACATTAACATCGCAATCATATTTCTTCTAGTAAGAAATCCATAAGCACCAATAAAAAATAAGGCGGTACTCAGCATTAAGAGATGTTCAAGTGGTATTTCGCTCATTTGCTTTCAGGTTGTGCTTTCATGGCAATGACAATACATCCGATCATAGCCGCTAATAATAATACACTCACCAATTCAAATGGAAGTACGAAGCTTTCAGGAGTATTGGCAACTAATAGATATCCAATTTTTTTTACAGAAGGATCAAAAACTTCTTCTGATCCTTTCATCCAATAATGACTACATAATAATGTGCATGTATAGGCAGCGGCTGAAACGACAGCAAGCCCTGAAAAAAGCGATCGCTTCTTCAAGGCAGATGGCATATTAACTCCTTCTTGGTTCGTTAGGAAGATGGAGAAAATAATGAGTACAACAATTCCACCTACATACACGATGACTTGCACCGCCGCCGCAAATTCTACTTCCATCCAGAAGAAAAGTGCTGCAATTCCGATTAACGAAAATAATAACCAAATAGCCGCTCTAAATAATTTTTTAGTAGTAACGGTAAGTATTCCCGCAATTAGGATAAACGCTGCAATACAATAAAAGGCGATGGCTGATGCACTCATTATTCAATGCCCTCCATAATTTTAGAACCTGGATTATTCAAGACCTTTGTCAATTCTCTTCTGTCAAATACACTATGCTCATAATTGTTTGCCATAATAATCGCATCCGATGGACATGCAACAACACATAGATTACACATGGTGCATAATTCTAAATGATAAACAAATGTATCAATTGCTTTTTTCTTTTTTCCTTCTGCGTTGATTTCATTTTTGGTCACAATCTTTATCGTTCCATTCGGACA
>CAIXTT010000099.1 GCA_903922455.1 uncultured Bacteroidota bacterium
ACATCGCAAGTGATAGACTTAATGAATTTATTGAGTTTTGAATCGAGCAAATTAGAATTAGCAAAGTATGCCTATCAATATACCGTTGATCGACACAAGTACTTTCAACTGTTTAATCATTTCTCCTTTGATAGTAGTGTAAGGGCATTAAGCGATTATATGGATCGATTCTCCTAACAAGAGTTCAAATCCAATCGTTAAACTTCGCGACTTATAGATAGAATTGCCAATAAACTTTGAAACTAAATCTTAATTAAAACGTAAAGTTGCACTACTAATTAACAGGTTATCTACTTAAATTGAATTGACATACTAACCGTTCTCTCACCTTCGTTATTAAATCAAGAAGTGAAAACAGTCTCAAAAATTAAGTCTTTGGCACGGATATTGAAATTAGCAAAAAGTAATTAGTTCTTTAAATCTGAAACTTAAGCGTCCCGTAAGACGAAAAAATATTAACCCTGACCCGTAAGTCGGGAATTAAAAAACAAAGTCCTGACCCGTAAGTCGGGAATTAAAAAACAAAGTCCTGACCCGTAAGTCGGGAATTAAAAAACAAAATCCTGACCCGTAAGTCGGGAATTAAAAAACAAAACCTGACCCGTAAGTCGGGAAACAAAAAACAAAACCTGACCGGTAAGTCGGGAAATTAAAAACAAAGTCCTAACCCGTAAGTTGGGATCGATAGAAAAAGGTTGCTGACCCTTTATAATCAGAACTTATCAGAACATACCCTGACCCGTAAGTCAGGGTTTTTTACTCATCCTTGTGAGTACAATTAAATTTCGCAATAATTATTTTCATTGAATGCGATACCTCACTCTCTATAAAATCCTTTATTAATTTGAAAGTAGAGTTTTTCATATTCTTACAAATTCGAAATTTTAGTTTGCCACATTTGAATTATTTGGATCTATCTCCAATTGTCAATAAAAAAACGTCTTTTATGATATTTCACCCAACGATCTTATAAATAATTGAAAAGCAATCGCATCAAAACGACATTAAAAAGTAAAGAGTTTATAAAAGTTAATTAAATAACGCTAAAATCTCGTATTTTTGCACCTTATTAAAGAGATTCTACAATCAATATGGCCGCTAATCAAAAAGTACTAGACCGAGTAATCATCAAATTTGCAGGAGACTCCGGAGATGGGATGCAACTAACCGGAACTCAATTTACAAACACAGCAGCGATGCTTGGTAATGATTTGAGTACATTCCCCGATTTCCCTGCAGAAATTCGTGCCCCACAGGGTACCATTCCAGGAGTTTCTGGATATCAGTTACACTTTGGTTCTGTAAACATTTTCACACCTGGAGATGAATGTGATGTTTTGGTAGCTATGAATGCAGCGGCATTAAAAGCCAACCTTCGCCATTTGCGCAAGGGCGGAACCATCATTGCTAATTCGGATGGTTTTGATCCGAAAAACTTAAGACTGGCTGCTTATGCTGACGGAATAAATCCGATCACAGATGGGTCTCTTGAAAATTTTAGACTCATCACCATCGATGTGACCAAGATGACTCGTGCAGCGCTTACTGAATCGGGGATGGGAATCAAGGAAATCGACCGTGCAAAAAACATGTTCGTATTGGGATTCCTTTATTGGATGTACAATCGCGAATTAAATTATACTGAGAATTTCCTGAATGAAAAATTTGGTAAAAAGCCAGATGTACTAGAGGCAAATCTTAAAGTTCTAAAAGCAGGATACAATTTTGGTGAGACCAGCGAAACGATTGCTGATCGATACATTGTAAATCCTGCTCCAATGGCTACTGGAACCTATCGAAATATCATGGGTAACCAAGCTACGGCACTTGGACTTATTGCTGCATCACAAAAATGTGGTTTAGATTTGTTCTTAGGCTCTTATCCTATCACTCCCGCTACTGATATTTTACATGACCTTGCCAAGTACAAACATTTCGGCGTTACAACCTACCAAGCGGAAGATGAAATTGCAGCTATTTGTTCGGTGATAGGTGCAGCCTTTGGAGGAAAATTAGCCGTAACTACATCTTCAGGACCAGGTATCGCTTTAAAAGGTGAAGCTATGGGACTAGGAATGATGTTAGAGTTGCCTATGATCATTATAAATGTACAGCGCGGTGGTCCATCAACAGGTTTACCAACCAAGACGGAGCAGAGTGATTTGTTCCAAGCGATGTATGGAAGAAATGGGGAAGCTCCGATCCCTGTAATTTGTGCTACTTCACCTGCTGATTGTTTTGCTGCAGTTTATGAATCATGTCGAATTGCTATTGAGTTTATGACTCCCGTAATTTTCTTAAGCGATGGATACATTGCGAATGGATCGGAACCTTGGAGATACCCACAAGCGGCTGACTTAAAAGAATTCAAAGGAAATTTCATAACTGAAGTTCCAGAGGGAGGATTTTTACCTTACAAGCGAGATGAAAAACTTTCAAGACCATGGGCCATTCCAGGTGTGAAAGGATTGGAGCATCGCATCGGAGGATTAGAAAAAGCACATGAAACTGGAAACATCAGTTATGATCCAGAAAACCATGAATTCATGGTTCGTATGCGTGAAGCAAAGGTTAATAAAATCGCAGATTACATTCCGTTACAAACCCTAGATAATGGTGCTGAGAAAGGGAAAATTCTTGTCTTAGGATGGGGATCAACTCATGGTGCTATTAAAGCGGCCGTGAAAGAGGCTAGAGAAAAAGGAATTGATGTGAGTCATGCACAAATACGCCATCTCAATCCCTTCCCAAAAAACTTAGGAGAGATTCTTTATAATTTTGATACCATCTTAATTCCAGAAATGAATACGGGTCAGCTCTGTTCTATCATTCGTGATAAGTTCATGGTTCCTGCGATTGGCTTAAACAAAATCAAAGGAATGCCGTTTTCCACGACGGAAATATTCGCGAAGATTGAAGAACTAGCGAAAAAATAAATTATGGGCAACTCTCAAATCCCCGGATACTTCGTTTTACAAAAATTTTCAAATCCTCATTTACACTTGGTAAACTCCGGTGTTGAAAATTTTTGCGAGCCTCGTCATCGTGGTTTTGATAGTTCGTCTTATTATTACCCTTTTCAATAATCCAATGAATTAAAATATTACCAATAACAACGAATTAAAATAATCCCCATAGCTATGTCAGCAACTACCACATCAGCAGAAGATAAAAAATTTACGAGTAAAGAACTTGTGACCGACCAAGAAGTACGTTGGTGTCCGGGTTGCGGAGATTATTCCATTCTCAAACAAGTTCAAACTGTAGTTCCCGACTTAGGAATTCCGAGAGAAGATATCGTTTTCATATCTGGAATTGGATGTTCATCTCGTTTCCCATACTACATGGAAACTTATGGGATGCACAGTATCCATGGTCGTGCTGCCGCGATTGTGAGTGGATTAAAATGTGTTCGTCCTGAGCTTAGTATTTGGATGGTGAGTGGTGATGGGGATTCATTGTCGATTGGTGGAAATCATTTTATTCATTTGTTGAGAAGAAACTTCGATATCAATTTACTTTTATTCAACAATGAAATTTATGGATTAACAAAGGGACAATATTCACCTACTTCACTAGAAGGAAAAGTAACGAAGTCGACACCGATGGGATCGATTGACCATCCTTTCAATCCCATTGCATTAGCATTAGGTGCGAATGGAACTTTTGTAGCTCGTTCGATGGATCGTGATCCCGTACATTTGAAAGAAATGTTAAAGCGTTCACATGGGCATAAAGGAACTTCTTTTTTAGAAATTTATCAGAACTGCAATGTTTTTAATGATGGAGCCTTTGAAATTTTCACAGATAAAGGAACCAAGAAATCAGAAACCATTATTATCGAACAAGACAAGCCATTAATTTTCGGACATAACGCTGATAAAGGAATTAAACTCGAAGGATTTAAGCCTGTGATTGTAGACTTAAATGTAAATGATAATTCTGCAAATGATTTGTGGATACATGATGAAAAGGATTTAACTAAAGCTGGAATTTTATCAAGATTCTTTGATCGTCCGGAAGATGGACAAGATCACATGCCACGTCCTTTTGGTGTGTTTTATTCTGTAGATCGTTCTTGCTATGAAGATGGGCTTAAAGCACAAATTGAATCAGCAAAGAGCCAAAAGAAAGCCGATTTAGATTCTATTTTAAAAGGTAGAGAAACCTGGGTAATCGGGTAGGAATTGGTGAGTTGGTGAGTTGGTGGGTTGGTGAGTTGGTGGGTTGGTGAGTTGGTGAGTTGGTGAGTTGGAAAATTGGCAAATTGGTGAGTTGGTAAATTGGTAAATTGGTAAATTAGTGGATTGGTGTCGCGAAGCTTCGCGATGTTGAAATGCTGCACTCTGGCACTGTTTCTCTTTCCATTTTTCCGCTCTCGCACTCATTCTCACTCTGTAATGCTGCCCTCGAGAGCCTCAGGCAGCGATTCCTTTTTCATAATGAATCTTCGTTCTCACACTGTTTCTCGCTCTATCCCACTCTCCTACTCTGCTATTCTACCCTAAATACTTTGCAACGAGCGGCATTCTTCTGCCTCTGCCAAATGCTTTTGAAGTGACGCGTAAGACCGGTGCGAACTGAAATCTTTTCCATTCATTATTATTTACCATTTTCAAAATGCGGTAAACAAGCACTTCGTCGAAACCCTCTTTAATAATTTTGTCTGGACCTTTTTGTTGCTCGATGTAACGATATAAAATGGCATCTAACACTTCATAAGGCGGTAAGGAGTCACTATCGAACTGATCGGGGCGTAATTCTGCAGAAGGCGCTTTTGTGATGATTGAATTCGGAATGATTTCATGATCTCGATTGACGAATTTAGACAGTGCATATACATCCATCTTATAAAGATCACCAATGACAGACAAGCCTCCACACATATCGCCATACAAAGTTCCATAGCCTACGGCGAGTTCACTTTTATTACTTGTGTTCAAAAGAATATAACCGAACTTATTGGAAAGAGCCATCAGAATTAATCCACGGATGCGTGCTTGAATATTTTCTTCAGCCACATTAAATGCAGTTCCGGCAAAATCCGATTTCAATGCATTTAAAAACGAATCATACATCGGCGCTATAGGCATAATTTCATGTGTACAACCTATCTTTTCCACCATCTTCACCGAATCATTTACAGAATGATCGCTAGAAAATTCGGAAGGCATTAAGACGGCATGTACATTTTTTGCACCTAATGCTTCACAGGCTAACGCTAAAACTAATGCAGAATCAATTCCGCCACTAAGTCCGAGTATGGCTTTTGCAAATCCCATCTTTTCAAAATAATCACGAATTCCCATTACCAATCCTTGATAAATTCTATCGATTCTATCTGATGGAATGGAAGAAGGATATACATTATTTAAATTGGAAAAAAATTTATTTGATTCATTAAAATCACAAGCAACATAATCTTCCTGAAAATAGAGAAGCTCATGCTGAACGTTTCCATTAGCATCAATCAACATCGATCCGCCATCAAACAATAAATCGGTTTGCGCACCTACGTGATTAACATATAAGAGTGGTAGATGATATTCTTTTACATTCTTTATTAAAATTGCTTTTCGATTTTCTGCGTGTTGATCGCAAAATGGAGAAGCGGCAATATTGATCATCAGTTGTGGTTTCTGTTGAATCAATTCTTTCATCGGCCAAAAAGTGTAGAGCGGATCTTCATCAATATTCCAAAGATCTTCACAAACGGTGAGGGCTATACGAACTCCTTTAACTTCGACACATTTAAATTCACGATTCGATTCAAACCATCGATATTCATCAAAGACGTCATAAGTAGGAAGCAACGTTTTATGTACAATTTGTTGCACCTTACCTTCTGACAAGACATAAGCAGAATTAAACAAATTCTTTCCTTTAGGATCAGCATTAAATGCAGGTGCGCCAATAATTACAGTCAAGTTTTTACAATTTTCTGCGATGATATGAATACTCTCTATGCATCGATCAATAAAATGGGAGTAGTCGAGAAAATCGAGAGGAGGATACCCGCAAACTGCTAATTCAGCAAAAACGAGAAGGTCGACTTGATCCTTTTCGGCCTTTTCAATTTCATCAATAATACGAGTTGTATTGTAAGTGAAATTACCGATTCGGAAATTCAGCTGAGAGAGCGCAATTTTCATTGGCACAAAGGTACTGAAATAGAAAAGGCATAAAAAAGGTCATGAATCAGTATGACTATGACCTAAATTATGTTAAATGCTCGTTATCAGAACAATATACCTATGTTCAATCCTAAGAAATTAGTATACCCTTGATCACCTCCATCGAGCATATCCACAAAGCCATTATTAAATTCAATTCCACCGAAAGCTACGGTAGAACCACTAATTTCATACTCGAGACCAGCGGCAATGATCATGTTTACATTCATAAAATTAATTTCATCCATGGCACTCAATTTATCCTCTCCACCAACATCCTTTAATGCACGAATTCGCATACCTGGGGAGAAACCAAATTGTCCATAATAACGAATCTTATTGAATTGATTCGTTAACATTTTTAAACAAATTGGAATTTCAACATACTGTACTTTAAATGTAACAGTTGAGTCTGGAATGCCAAGAACACCTGAATCGTATTTGAGTTTCCCGCCTCTATAAGACATTTGGGCTCCTGTTGCCAATGCATAATTATCGGCTAAGCGAAATTCGGTTTGAAAACCATAGGAAAAGCCTAAACGGTAACCTTCACGGTCAAGGCTCTTTGTATCTGGTTTTATCCACGCCATACTGGGTGTAATTTTAAAACCGAAATGAAATTTCTGATCTTGTGCCTTTGTTAAAACAGGTAAAAAGAAGCCAATCATTAAAATTATTATAAGTTTGCGCATAACCATTAGATTAGTAGTACAATGATAAACAAAATCAAATTAGGATTCTATTTTTTCTCACTGGTGTTATTG
>CAIXTT010000100.1 GCA_903922455.1 uncultured Bacteroidota bacterium
AGGTAAAGTCAGTTTTTATTCTGATTTATATCTTCTACGAGTCGAGTGAGGATGTTGTCCTTGATGAAGAACTCATCGCAAATCTTTAGGGCTTCTTCTGTGATTCGAGCTAAGATATCGGGAGAATTTTTAGAATCGTTTTTCTTGTTTTCGGTGGATTTTTCTTCGCCATGAAGATGAGTTTGATTTTCGTAATTTAAACCTTCATCTTTTAATTCACCTAGTGCTTGAATCATCCAACTAAGTGCAGCAAAATTTTCAAAACGAATAGTGATGGGCTCTACTCCTTCTGGACAAAGTGGAAGTTTGATAAAAGGGGAAGAGATGATTTCTTCCGTTAGGTACTTTTTATATTCGCTGTTGACTTTTTCGTTCTTTTGAGTTTGAATGATTCCACCAGAAATTTTTGCATAAATGGAAATCCATCTAATTTTTCTTCTGATTTCATGTATTCCTTCTTCTAATAAATGCGGATCTAATTCCCCTTTGCGATATTCCTCATCAATTTTTGAAATGTTCTTGCTAAGAAATTTGATGTATTCATATCGAAAGTCTTCACTGTCTGTAGCAAGAATATCCTTCATTTGTTCGGCTTGCTTCGACACATTCTCTGTAGCATCAGGAAGCCATTTTTCCTTATGTAGAAATTGTTTTAATTCAATTCTCGCTTTTTTCTCTTGATGAATAATTTTTTCTCTTATTGCTTCCGATAACTTTGTATCTGATGCTATTTTGCTGCTCGATGAACTGATAAAATCATATTTCCCTAAAAAATCCTCTGCCGATTTATAAATTTCATGTAACGGTTCAGCTACTTCTTTGGAATGCGTTTTTCTGAATATTCGAAAAGCTGCTTCTAAGTCGAAAAAGTTATTTCTAGCATTTTGTTTAAAAAAATGAAGCGTGGGATCCTCTTTTTTAGCAGCCTCTTTCGACAAAGAAATTAATCCTTGTAATGAATCATACGTATTAAATAATTTTATGAGTTTCATTTTCGTTTTTTCAGTCTGCTTTTACACAAAATTGTTCCGCTACTTAGCAAGTGGATTTATAATTCAAACAATAGTGCTATGGGTAAGACTTTAGGAGAATTATCGCAAAACTTAGCAACACTCGATAAATTCTCCGCCACGGTGTAAATCTTTGCGTAGCAATTTACCAATTTACCAATTAACTCAACGAATGCACCACCAACCCACTTCTCAACTTCGGTTCAAACCACGTTGTTTTTGGAGGCATAATTTGATTTGTATCCGCAATGTCAATCAGTTGTTTCATGGTTACAGGATACAAGGCAAATGCGATTTTCATATCACCTGAATCTACTCTCGACTTCAATTCTCCTAATCCTCTTAATCCCCCTACAAAATCAATACGCTTGTCTTTTCGTAAGTCGACGATATTGAAAATAGGCTCAAGAACTTTTTTGGAAAGTATGGTAACATCTAACACACCAATCACATCATTGTCGTCGTATGTTCCTGCTTTTGTTTGGAGTGCATACCATTTCCCATCTAGGTACATACTGAACTCATGCAGTTTTGCTGGACGATATTCTGCATTTCCTTTTTCGGTGATTTCGAAATTCTCTTTTAATTTTTCAAGGATATCATTTGCCGAATGTCCATTCAAATCTTTGATCACACGATTATAATCCATGATGTGCAATTGATTGTCGGGGAAGTGTACAGCCAGGAAAAAATTATAGCTTTCCTGTCCTGTATGATTCGAATTTAATTTACGAAGTTCTTGTCCGACCAAAGCAGCAGCAGCGGTGCGATGATGCCCATCAGCAACATACGTATTCGGAACTTTTGCAAACAAAGTGATAATGTCACTTACTGTTTTTGCATCACTGATTACCCAAAAAGTATGTCCGATACCATCGTCCGTAATCATGTCGTAAGCAGGAGTTGCTTTTATCACATCGGCAACAATAGCATCGAGTGCAGCAACATGTGGATAAGCGAAAAATACAGGTTCTGCATTCATATTTCCAACACGAACGTGGTTTTTGCGATCTTCTTCTTTGTCGGGACGAGTGAGTTCATGTTTTTTAATAACATCATTCAAATAATCATCTACAGAAGCACAACCTACAATGCCATATTGGGTGCGACCATTCATCGTTTGACTGTAGATGTACAAACATTCGGTTTCGTCTTGTGTAAAAACACCATCAGCGCGCATGGCAGCGAAATTATCGCGTCCTTTCTCATAAATTTCTGGAGAATAAACATTATATCCATCAGGGAAATCTATTTCAGGTTTAATAACGTGATAAAATGAAATTTTATCGCCATTCGCTTCGATTCTTGCTTCTTTTTCATTGAGTACATCGTACGGACGACATGCAACACGCTTCACTAATTCTTGAACGGGACGAATTCCTTTAAATGCTTTTAACTGGGCCATGTATATTTTTTTAATCGATTTAAATTAATTTTATTATTTATAAACTGTTGAATTGTCGAATGTAATGTTGAATTTTAAAAGTTAAATTTTCACGTTTATGATATTTTTCTTTAACATAATTTGAATCCTCTCTATCATTTTTTAGTGCATTTAAAATTTCTGGATGTGCTGCCATCATTTTTTCGAGGGCTTTACTTTTACCACTGTAGCTTACGTCAAGATTAACGATTTCACCATCTGTACCCAACGATCCATAATCTAAGTAGCCTCCTTGTCCTGCCATTCCATATAAAAGTGTGAATGTGCTGTCGTTGTTCAAGGTACCAGTACAATCCCCTGATTTAACATATTGAGTAATGTTTCCGGCGATAATGACCATGTAAGCGTCCTTTTCATAAAGTCTAAATAAAACGCCATACTTGTTGCAAAAACCCCAGTAGGTAGAGGCGAGTTCGCTGACTTTCATTTTTTTTATTTCTGTACCCATGGACACTTCATAAGATACTGAACCTAAAATTTCTTTTCGGGCTCCACTTAAAAGCACATCGGGGACAGGATTAACGGCTATGAAATCAGCATACGTTTTATAAAAATGATTAGCGTGCGGCGATTCTATTTTCTCCGGACGGGATACTCCTTTTGAATCTGCTACCTTGTCCATAAATTTATCAAAGCGAGGATTTGCTTTTTGATCTTTTTGAGCAAAGCAAGAGATTGAACTTGCGAGTAAGCCAATTAGAAAGAGTATTGATTTCATAGGAAGTTAAATAGTATATTTTATTTAAAATGTTCAACAATTTTTTGTGCGATTTCAATTCCAATACGCTCTTGGGCTTCGGGTGTGGATCCTCCAATATGTGGACTCAAGGAAACACGCGGGTGCTGACGTAATTCTTCGCGGATGAGAGGTTCGTTTTCGAAAACATCTAATCCCGCTGCAGCTACTTTTCCCGAGTTTAAAGCTTCTAATAATTCTGATTCATTTACGGCACCTCCACGTGCGGTGTTCACCAAGTAAACGCCATTTTTCATTTGCTCCAATTCTCTTTTGCCAATGATAGGGGGTGCTCCTTTCGGAAAAGGAACATGCAAGGTGATGAAATCGCTTTCAGCCAACAATTTTTCGAAGGGAACACACTTCATGGTTAGAACCATCTTTGTATCGGTCACTGTACGGAAAATATCAATTTCAATTTTCACATCTTCCGCTCTTAACTTGAATGGAAGAATATGCATGCCTAATCCAATGCCCATGCGAGCTACAGCCTGACCAATATTTCCAAATCCGATGATGCCTAATGTTTTTCCTTTAAGTTCGACACCCGATGAATACACTTTTTTTAATTCGTTGAAACGCTCTTTTGTAGTGGTAGAAGGCATCTCCCGATTGCTGAGGTGTAAGCAACGCGCCATCGTAAAAAAATGAGCGAATACCAGCTCCGCCACGCTCTCTGAAGAAGCTTCTGGAGTGTTGATTACCTTAAGTCCTTTGTCGCGTGCATAGGCTACATCAATATTATCCATACCCACACCAGCTCGACCAATCAACTTCAAATTTGGGCAGGCATCAATCAACTCCTTCCTAACGGTGGTGGCACTACGAACTAGGATGCCATCAAAATCGTTTAGTGACTTCATCAAATCTTCTTGCGCAATCTTATTCGTCTCTACATGAATGCCAGCAGCTTCAAGAATTTGTTTTCCGGCTTTGTCGATTCCGTCGTTCGCTAGAATTTTTGGCATAAGAGGTATTTCGAATTAGGTGAGTGAGAGAAAATCAAAAGATAAGAGAATGTATTATGCTGTCTTCAATGCGAAATCTTTCATTAAATCAGTCAGCGCTTTCACACTTTCTAAAGGCGCTGCGTTGTACATGGATGCACGGAATCCACCCACCGAGCGGTGGCCTTTAATTCCAATGATTCCATGCGCTTTTGCTTGCTTCAAAAATTCCTCGTCTAACTCCGGATTCTTCAGCAAGAAACATGCATTCATGCGCGAACGATCTTCTACTGCACAAGTGCCAGTGAAAAGTGGATTAGTATCCACTTCGTTATAAAATAATTCTGCTTTTTGTTTGTTTATTTTTTCGATGGCACTTACTCCACCAATTGATTTTAGCCATTCTAAAGTAGCCATACAAACATAAATGGAAAATACTGGAGGTGTATTATACATCGATCCACCTTCAATATGCGTGGCATAACGCATCATCGTAGGCACTACCCGTTTTACTTCTTTTAAAATATCATTCTTGATAATGACTAACGTTACACCGGCAGGTCCCATATTTTTTTGAGCACCCGCATAGATCAAATCAAATTTAGAAACATCCACAGGGCGGCTAAATATATCGCTCGACATATCACAAATCAGGGGAATAGGACTCGTGGGAAATGCACTCATTTGTGTCCCGTAAATGGTATTGTTAGAGGTAATGTGTAAATAATCACAATCCGTTGGGATTACATAATTTTTTGGGATGTAGGAATAGTTTTGATCTTTAGAGGAAGCAACTACGTTTACTTCACCAAATAATTTTGCTTCTTTTATAGCTTTATTTGCCCATACGCCTGAGTCTACATAGGCAGCTTTTGTATGCAGTAAATTCATCGGTACCATCGCAAACTGTGTACTGGCGCCACCTTGTAAAAAGAGAATAGAATAATTATCAGGAACGCCTAATAATTCTTTTACGAGTGAAGTGGTGTTTTCCAATACCTGTTCAAAATCTTTGCTTCGGTGGGAAATTTCCAAAATGGACATCCCAATATTGTTAAAATCGAGCGCTGCTGCTGCTGATTTTTGCAATGCGGATTCAGGCAATACGCCTGGACCTGCGCCTAAGTTGTGTTTTCTCATTTTTTATATAGCTGATTATGCTCTTTTTAAATCGAACAGGTTGCTGACCTCAAAGTAAGCAGGAATTCGGCTAAATGGCAAGGAAAAGAGGAGGGAATATGACTTTAGTTTTATTTATTCCGCACGTCAATATCACGCTGCAAAATCCAGCCCCCTTTTTCAAATTTAAGTCCGTCATAACTTAAATCAGGACCATACAATTGATACATTCCTTTTGCCTCTGGTCGGGGATCGGATGAAGAGAGGTGGTCCATCACAATCATCTTTTTGCTTTCATTATACTTTAAGCTAATAGTCGCTTGTGCATTGTATTCCAAAACTAAGCGTGTTTTTGCTTTTCCACCGGCTTTAATCTGTGGTATTCCTAAATTAATTTTGGTGGGTGTAATGCTGATGGCTTCTGCAATTTTACGAGTAGTAAACAACGATTGAGGAGCCCATCCTAAGAGCAAAAAATAGTCCTTCTTCTTATAACGTTCAACCATTACCGAATAATAAATGCATCCCATCCAAGTACTTGAGTCGCCTTTTAAAAATTCCAATTCATCACGAATGAGTTCTTTGTTTTGATGCAATCGAGTAATGGTAGATGGTTTTTTCGGGTCCAATTGTGTGATGAGATATCCAAAATAATGGAATTCACTTCCATTTTTCTTTGAAACCATCCAGGTAATGGCTTTTACCTTTTTAGATGGATCCTGAGCCACCGACAACGATTTCACTTGATAAAAACTCAATGGGGCTCCTTCTGGAGTGTAAAGTATGCTATCTAATAATTTTGAAAACTCCGAGTTTAATGAATCCTTCAGCCCATCTTCCCTTAACTTTAAAACACTGTCGCCCAAAGCGATTAATCGGGTAATGCTGGATTTTAAAGCTAAAGTATCAGAAGTGCAAAAGCCCTGAAAACCCATCAGCAAGAAAAAAAGAAAGAAAGGAATACGCCTCAACATTTTCATCGAACGCAAATCTAGTATATTCATTGTAAAGCAATGGATTTCTATCTCTTGCGGGTAGAAATAAAAAAAACCCTGCAACTCGCGCTACAGGGTTTCATTTATTTTGAATGCTTTAAGCAGCATGCATGCTATCTTTTTTAGCAGTTAAGGTCTCTTGAGACTCACGGAAATCGGGATCATCCACGCAACAATCAACAGGACAAACAGCAGCGCACTGAGGCTCATCGTGAAACCCAACGCACTCTGTACACTTGTCAGTTACAATGTAATAGATGTCCATCGACTTCGGCTCTTGAGCAGCATTCGCATCGATAGAAGTACCATCTAACTTGGCAAACATGCCTTTTACATTGGTTCCATCTGAGAAGCGCCATTCTGCTCCACCTTCGTAGATGGCGTTATTTGGACATTCGGGCTCGCAAGCTCCGCAATTGATACATTCGTCTGTAATTATGATTGCCATAATGAGTAGGTAAGTGTTTAATGCAATATTTTTGCTTAATTATTTGAACACAAAAATAATCAGAAAAGTTTCATTTCGGCAAAAAGGAGTAAGAATTGTATGAAAAAAAGTGAAAGAATAGAAAAATTAAGTCTTTGGGGTCATGATTTGGGTGCATTAATAGATGAAATCGAGTCGGCTGGAGATCATTCGGAAAGTCCTTTGAATCGCGTGATGGTACATGCGAAAAACTCAAATGCATGGTTCACTACAGAAAATATTTTGCGATCGATGAAAGCGCATGTTTCGTGGATGGAAAAGGCGAATTTAGAAAAATGGGTGGCGAATTATACAGCATTGGATACTTTAAAAGGGAATAAAAAAGTGGGAATTATAATGGCAGGAAATATTCCAGCAGTAGGATTTCACGATTTACTTTCGGTGTTGATTAGCGGCCATTCACCAACGATTAAATGTTCTTCTGATGATAAATTCCTTTTGCCTTTTTATATAGAGGTGTTGCAGAAGATTTCTCCTGATTTGGCGGGAGTAATTTCGGTGCAAGAGCGATTTACGGATATAGATGCCGTTATAGCCACCGGAAATAATAATAGTTCAAGATACTTCGATTATTATTTTGGAAAGTATCCACACATCATTCGTAAGAATAGAAATTCAGTAGGGATTTTGAAAGGAGATGAAACGGATGCTGATTTCATTAATTTAGGGGAGGATATTTTTTCGTATTTCGGATTAGGATGTCGTAATGTTTCGAAATTATATGTGCCGATGGGTTATAATTTCAATTCATTTTTTAATGCGATGGAGAAGTACAGCGAATTGATGAACCATAATAAGTTTATGAATAATTACGATTATCATCGAGCTTTGTATTTGCTGAATAGTGAGCAGTTTTTAACGAATAATTTTTTGTTGCTGAGGGAAGCAGCACCGATTGCTACGCCTGTGTCGGTGTTGCATTTTGAATATTATGAGGATGAGAAAAAACTGGAAGAAACTTTGAAATCAGATGAGAAAAATATTCAATGTATAGTAGGAGGGAGGTATTTACCCTTTGGAACTTCGCAGCAGCCCAGGTTGGATGAGTATGCTGATGGAGTGGATACGTTGGAGTTTTTGATGGGGATTTAGGAAAAGAATGTGCAAATGGAACCTACCTATGCTAAAGCTACGGTAGGCAGGCACTGATTTTTTATGATGGTTAAGATTTTTTAGGATTGATTCTAGAAGAATAAAAAGCTCAGTACTCTTAGAGTTCTAAATTAGAACGCGGATAAAAAGGATAAATCTGATTTTCGCGGATTTTTTACTTGCATCTTCAAATTAACACATTTTCAAATTTTCAAATCAATCACGCTCAAAAGCACCAAGGTCAGGTTGTGTGCCACCAAGTGGTCGAGTCACCCCGTTGATATCGATATTCATCGGTGGTATTGCCGACTGATTGATTAGCGAAAAATCACCTTTCTCTCTTGCAAAGGCTAGTGTGTCGAGCGTTAAGTCATTATTAAAAGTATTTTTGAATTGCGGATTGTTGTTGAGGTAGATCAAAGGAAAATGGGATAAATCTGTTGTTGGAGTATTGCCATCTGCTTTGATAATGCAATTTCGAAACACGTGATTATTCAATGCGCCCGTTTTGAAATCTAATTCTAATTCGTTGTCGTTGTTGCCGTAGATGATGCAGTTTTTGAATTCGGCCTTGGTCATGGGCACTGGAACATCTTGTCCAGCTTGATCCGTTGTGTAATTGTTTAAATACATGACCGGCGTTGTTCTTTGTCCAAAATTCCAAAAGTTGGCAAAAGTGCAATGCGTGAAATCGTATTCTCCACCGATGGTGAAGGCTGCATTGTAACTTCCGCAATTTGAAATTACATCGTTCCATCCATCTACCTTAAAATTACGAGCTAATATTCCCAGTCCGCTCATATTTCGGATCTGCGTATTCGTTAGTTTGAGGAAGACGGGTAAGGCTGGATCGAATAGTGTTTCCAATTGTAACCCGATAAAACCATTTTTGATGACGGCATAGTCAATCTCATGAATCCCTCCGTCGTTGATCCAAATACGATCCCATTGTCCGGGCTCTTCTTGTAAAGCTGTTTCGCGTCTTAGTCCTTGAAAAACGACAGGCTTATCTTTAGTGCCTTGAACTTTTAATGTGCCGCTTTTGTAGATCCAGAGCCCGCCGGCATTACTAAAATGAATTTGCGTGCCTTCTGTAATGATGAGAGTAGTTGACGAATCCACCACCGCAAATCCGCCATAGATAACATATGGTAAATTTTTATCCCAAGTAATCGTTGAATTCAAGTTCGTATCAATAATTACATACGGCGGAAGGTTTGGACTTTCCTTCTTTGCTATAAAAAAATGTGCATTTTGTCCCCATGCTACTAAGTCGATATCTTGAATATTTCCATTCGTTTCAAAAATAATGGAATCTTGAACTACATATGGGAGTGATTGATTATTTGGATTCACCGTCACTTCTACAAATACCCATATACTATCGCCGCCTCTGATCTCAATATCTGAAAATGAGGTGCCTGGAATACCATTTACATTTACACGGAATAGGGAAGCGGCGCCGTTGGCAAGGCGAATGCTGGAAATCTTTAAAACTTCGTCGTAGGGATTATAAACTCTAAAATTCTTGGTAACCGAGCCTATACTTGCGAAAACGGTATCAAAAAGAATGGTGTCAGTAGAAAAATTTAACTTTGCATTCGAGTCGGTTAGGAGTACATCCTTCTTACAAGAGTTGATTGAAATGACAGCTAATAATGTGATTATTAGTAGC
>CAIXTT010000101.1 GCA_903922455.1 uncultured Bacteroidota bacterium
AAAAGAAGTAAAAGACGGTTACTATGTTAACCTTGGCATTGGCATCCCCACTTTAGTAGCCAACTATATTCCCAAAGGAGTAAATGTTACTTTACAGTCGGAGAACGGAATGCTCGGCATGGGACCCTTTCCTTTCGACGGCGAAGAAGATGCTGACTTAATTAATGCAGGAAAGCAAACCATCACTGAAGTACCCGGCACCGCTTATTTCGATTCTGCTTTAAGCTTCGGAATGATTCGCGCAGGAAAAGTAGACCTCACCATTTTAGGTGCGATGGAAGTAAGTGAGAATGGAGACATCGCCAACTGGAAAATTCCGGGCAAGATGGTGAAAGGAATGGGAGGCGCGATGGACTTAGTAGCTGCAGCGCAAAATATTATTGTGGCGATGCAGCATGTCAACAAAGCCGGTGAAAGCAAATTATTACCTTCTTGTACCTTGCCACTCACCGGAGTAAAATGTGTGAAGAAAATAGTGACAGAGCTTGCCGTTTTAGAGGTAGTCCCTGGCGAGGGTTTTGTATTATTAGAAAGAGCACCCGGTGTAACGGTGGAGGATATCCGAAAAGCTACAGCTGGTAAGTTGGTGGTTAGGGGAGATGTTCCGGAGATGGTAATTGATTAAGTTTTGTTGAATGGAAACTAACATAAATCGAAAGAAGGAATTCTGGATTTTCTTAGCATTGATTTGTGTTTTGTATTTGGGTTTGGGAGTATTTAATACGATTCTACTAAGACCACAATCCATACATCAATGGGCCCAATGCGATCGTGCTTCTGTGGCGTTAAATTATTATCAGGAAAGTATGAATTTATTTTTGCCAAGAGTTCATAACTTAGATAATGGTACTGGAATAACGGGGATGGAATTTCCTTTTGTGAATTATTCAGTCGCTGTTTTATATAAAATATTTGGATTCCATGAATTTCTTTATCGGCTTTTTGTTTTACTAGTTTACACAATTGGGTTGTATTGTGCTTTCCTAATTGCTCGCAGATTTTTGAAGCATTTTTATTTTAGTCTGGGTGTGGTGTTGCTGTTTGCATGTTCGCCTTTACTGGCCTTCTATTCTTCTAATTTTTTACCGGATCCAGTAAGTTTAGCTTTTTCATTCATTGCGTGGTATTTTTTATTTAGGCATTTGGATGTAAAAGAAACCAATAAGTATATACATCTATGGGCTATCTTTTTTTGTTTGTCAGCGCTCATCAAAGTTTCAGCGTTGATCAATTTGCCAGCTATGTTTTTTTGTTTCTATTATAATCAAAATGCCGGACAAAGGTTAAAGAAGAGTGTTCCATTTGTGTTATATGCTCTGCTAATTGTTGGATTAGTAATCTCGTGGTATAGTTATGCAATCTATTTAAGCAGTAAAGTGCATTCAGAAATGTTCCTTTTGCAATCAAGACCTCCACAAAGCGTGAAGGAGTTTTTGGAAGTTTGGGATGAAGTTTACAGAGTATGGTGGGAGCGAGTGTATGAGAACATCATTTTGTTTATCTTATTAGGAAGTTTGTTTGTTTATTCGCTCTTCTTTAAGAGAAGGGACAAAAATTTGTCTATTATATCAATTTCACTTCTCTTTTCAGTCGCAGGATTTTTATATTTTATGTGGTTGCAATTGCAACATCACGATTATTATTTAATTTCACTATTCACTACAATTTTCTTTGTTCTGATTTTATCTATAGATTTAATTGGAAAGTTAAAGTTAAAGTGGAATTGGTTGATTATTTCAGTTTTA
>CAIXTT010000102.1 GCA_903922455.1 uncultured Bacteroidota bacterium
CCAGCTCCCATTTCAAAAATATCGATCTCTTGTCCATCCCCACCAAAGAGCCAGAAAGCAGGCCAATGACCTGAAGCGGCATCGGTTTTAAAACGAATTTCGAAATGACCATATCTAAATTTTTCTTTCGAATAAATTAAACCACTTTGGTAGTCGAAGTTCATTAAATTTTTAGTGTCGGGTTTGTTTTTGCAGAAGATAATATGATCATCATTCTCGTAGGGAATCGCTCTCGTGGTGATGGGCGCTTTGCGAGCTTGAATTTGCAAAAATCCATTTTGAAGAATTAAATCGTTCCCATCCGAATAATAGTTCTTTTCTGGATTGCATCGCAAATGCCGACCCCAAGGGTAGGAGTTCATCCATTTATCGTCATTTAATGTTGTTGCATCAAACTCATCTGCCCAAGAATAATCGTAAACTTTACTCGAATTATCTTTGAATTCAACCATGACTTGAGAAACTGCCGAGAAAGAAAAGGAACAGAGAATTAAAAATAGAGGGAGTCGGAGGTGAAATGATTTCATTTGATAAATATCGGAAAAATAAAAGATCCATCCATCTAAAAAGGGGAGAAAAGTATTTTCAATTCGCGAGCGCTGCGCTTTGTCATATGTTCTCTCAGCGGCTGCGCTATGCTAAATTTTCTCGCAAAGGCGCAGATGCGCTAAGGCTGCGCTTCGAGAAAAAATAGCGAAGAGAACTTTCGTCCGAGAAACTTTGCGGCTCTGCGCCTTTGCGAGCAAAAGTAGCGAAGAGAACTTTCACCCGATAGTCCCGATAGCTATCCATCGGCCGCCAAAGGCTTGCCGACGGCGCTGCGGGATTGCGAGAAAAAAGGCGAAAAAAAGAGCTAAAGAATTTCTTCTTCAGCTCTTTCAAATTTATAATATTTCTTTGATTACATCTTAATAAATTTCACGAGTGCCGGACGTTCACCTAAAATAGTAATGTGATAAATTCCATTCGACAAATCGGAAACCGAAATTTCTAATTTCTGTGTATTGATGTTTGTGATCGTTTTAACAATTCGACCCGTAATATCTGAAATTTGAATACGATCAATTTCTTGAAAATTCCTATTTTCTAAGGTAAGAACATCACGAGTGGGATTAGGATAAACTAAATAGTAAAGTTGATTTCCATTTTCAGCAATTCCACTGCAATTCACAACCAATACATCTGTAATCGGAGAAGTGAGACTGCACAGTCCATCACTAACTTGAACCGTATAATCGCCCGTACTATCTACTACTAATGAATCGGCCGTTGCTCCAGAAAGTAACACTCCGTCTTTGTACCATTGGTAAACCCAGTTGCTCCCTGTGAAAGCGTACAAGGTAACAGAAGATCCAATGCAAAAAGATGTTGGTCCACCCGGAGCAATGTAAGCATCAGGTGATGTACTAACGGTAAGGGGTAACGAATTTACTGGACTCCACATAGGAGGACGGCTAGAAAATACTCGAATTAAATAATCACTACCATCGATTAAACCATTAGGGACATTAATTTGAACTGCAGTAGTTCCAGTTGCGTTTACAGAACCTAAAGCAGTAGGGAATGAAAAATCACCAAACTCATCCGACAATTCTATTCGAAACTGATTCCCTAAATTCCAAGTTCCAATGGCATTGATTGCAAGCGTATAACTATTATCGGTGCATAATATGTAAGAAGGTAAACTTAATTGCATATCGTTGTTACGCACGAGGATGTTCGATAATCCATCACCCACCGCTAATGCTTTTGTACCTGATAAAATATCGATATCTTGAATGGGATCTTGATTTGGATTAATTTCTCGGCTCCATGCTACACCACCACTAGCAGTGCGATAAATTTCATTACCAGATGTAAACCATCCATTTTGCGGATCTGTAAATTTGATGCATCCTATGTATTCATTGCTGGTAGGTTGAGCATCTAAGTTCCAGTTGACTCCACCATCAGTAGTAGAATAAACTTCTCCTATAAATGTTCCCACCCAACCATTCATAGAATTACGAAAATACATAGCAGTACATTCAAATGCACTTCCATTATTTACTAAGTTCCAAGAAAGACCATTATCATACGTAGTAATTAAATAAGGTTGGTCGGTAGCAATTACGATGGTGTCAGTACCAAAACATTGAATTTCTCTGAAGTTATATCCAATGCCAGAAAAAGAAGTGGGAGTATCAATCCATGTATCTCCATTATTGATACTATATGCGAGTTTCCCATCGGCACCACAAACGTAAATTTTACCTCCACCAGCAGGTGCAATTCCATAAAGACTTTCTCCGATTCCACTGAAAATAAAGTTCCAGTTTGCACCACCATTCGTAGTTTTTACAATAGTTCCGTTGGTGCCAATCGCAAGACCAGTAGTCGTATTTACAAAATGGATATCGTACAAATCTTCTCCCCCTGCGTTGCTGTTTTGAGTAGTCCAAGTAGTTCCGGCATTTGAAGTTGTTAAGATGGTTCCTCCAAATCCTGCAGCAAATGCAGTAGTTGCATTTACCGTTTTCACTGCTTGAAGAGGGAATTCAGCAATGCGATTGGAAAGATCGATCCAGTTTGTTCCGGTATTATTTGTTTTCTCAATGGTTCCGAATGAACCTCCAATAAAATAATTTAAACTCGTATTTGCAACGACTGTATTCACATCAAACCAAGTAAATGTAGAGTAGGATGCCCAAGTTTGTCCTCCATCAACGGTTGAATAGACATTTCCATATTCACATCCTGCAATACCTTTTAAACCATTTCCAAAATCAAGTGATAGTAAATTAGCGCCATTCAATTGTCCCGGATTAGTAACTGGAGCAAAGTTAGATCCTCCATTGCTGCTGATATAAATTGAATTCGCAGATGCTAAATAGATATCATTATTGGTAGGCATACTAACATCCACTAAATCATCTCCAGAACCGAGTGTCAAGGTAGACCATGAGTTACCATAGTCGGTAGTTTTCATCACCAATCCATTCGAACCAGCCAAAACTCCATTTCCACTAGGCATAACATGAATATCGCTGATGTCACCAAGTGTACTGTTTAATACAATTGACCATAAAGCACCTTTGTTGATGGTTCTGTAAAGTTTAGAAGAACCGGTTCCGTTGGTTAGCGCAATGAGTCCACTGTCTCTATCGTACATATGCAAAGCGGAGATAATTAAATTTGGAAAACGATAATAAACATTCCAAGTTTGACCACTATTTGTTGTGGTATACAAATCACTTCCTGCACCACAGAATCCATAGAGACTATCTGGGAATTGAATTTCATTAATTCCTAAAGAAGTATTTACATACTGCGGAGCCCATGTTGTACCACCATCAGTAGTTTTAATAACCGCTCCCTTTTCACCGGTTGCCCACCCTGTAGACGTATTTAGAAAGCTAAATTTTAGAATTTTATTTCCTTGTGGATTAGGATGTTGCCACGACCATTGTGCTGAAGTTGAAAAACTCAATAATAAGAAAAAAGATAGAAGAGTAAGGGTAGATGATTTCATTTTGTTTTAAGTTTATAAAGTTTAAACGAAATAATATTTAAAAGGTTTAGGTCTATTCGGTGGCATATTTTGAAACGATACGTTAAGAAATGCAAATTGTAAAACACCAAAAAGATAAATCAATTTTTCTAGAATGGTGATTTTGTGAATACAATAAAATCATCAAAAAAAGTTCAACTATTGCTCCGACGACTTCGATCTTTTAGTAAGTTCATCTCTGATTTTGGAAGCGGCTTCATAGGCTTCTTCATCAATCGCTCTCATCAAAAACTCCTTCAATTCTTCTGTACTTAAATTTCCATAGGAATTTCCAATGCTAGCAGCTTTTTTGGAACTGCTTTTCTTTGGGATGCTTTTTGGTTTTATATCTTCGGCATTTTCTCCTTCATCGATCACAACTCCTGCAGAAGCGAGAATAAATTCATAGGTATAAATTGGACAATTAAATCGTACTGCCATAGCAATGGCGTCTGAAGTACGCGCATCAATTTCTCTTACATCTCCATTTTTATTATTGCAAATTAATTTAGCGTAGAATATACCTTCTTTCAAATTGTAGACAATCACTTCATCGATTTTGATTCCATATTCATCCGAAAAATTCTTAAAGAGATCATGTGTAAGTGGACGAGAAGGTTGCATGTTTTCCAATTCCACCGCAATAGCTTGCGCTTCGTACCCTCCAATAATAATAGGTAATCTTCTCTTTCCGTCTGTCTCGCCGAGTATTAAAGCATAAGCACCACTCTGGGATTGATTATTCGAAAGGCCAATAATCTCCATTTTAATCTTTTTCATATTAAGATAGGTGAAGGTAATAAAAAAAATTAAGCGTGGGTTGCTTTGAACTCTTTTACGGCTGCGATTAATTTAGGAACTACTTCAAAGGCATCTCCAACAATACCGTAATCGGCTGCTTTGAAGAAGGGTGCTTCCGGATCTTTATTAATGACCACTATTACCTTGGATGAACTCACCCCTGCTAAATGCTGGATAGCCCCAGAAATGCCAATAGCTATGTATAAATTGGGACTTACGGCAATTCCGGTTTGTCCAACGTGTTCACTATGTGGACGCCAATGAGCGTCGCTTACGGGCTTGGAGCAAGCAGTAGCAGCACCTAACAAATCGGCTAACTCTTCTATCATTCCCCAGTTCTCTGGACCTTTTAATCCGCGACCTGCAGAAACAACGATTTCCGCTTCTGGTAAGGATACTTTATCAACGGCCTGAATAATTTCCTTTACGATGGTACGAAAGTCTGTGTCTTTAACCGAAGGAGCAAATGCTTCAACAACGGCTGGTTGGGCATTCTCGGCAATCGGAAAAGAATTGGGATTAATTGCAATGACTTTATTAGCTACACTCATGCTCACATCTGCAAAAGCCTTTCCTGAAAAAGCTCCTTTGCGAACTGTAAAAGAAGCATCATTTGTGGGAAGACTGATAGCGCCATCAACATACGCAGCTTGTAATTTCACAGCTAATCGTGGTGCTAAAGCCTTTCCTGAAAATGTGGCAGAAAGCACCACTACATCCGACGAAAGGGATTTAGCAGCTTCCGCTATGACAGAGGCATATGCTTGGTTGACGAAACTATGCATTTGAGCTGTATTCACCGTCAAGATTTTCTTGATTCCGTATTTAGCAAGTTTTTCTAATTCTTCATTCGATACTTCTCCAATAGAAATGGCATAAGCATCTGTATTTAGCATATTCGCAACTGAGTAAGCGTAAGATGCAGCTTCAAAACTCGATTTCTTTAATTTCCCTTTACTATTTTCGGCGTATATAAGTACTGACATGTTCTTGTGTTTTCTGGATTAAATTAAATTGCCTTTGCTTCTGAGTGAAGTAAATCGACGAGTTTGTTTACCTCATCGGCATTCACCAATTTCACTTGACCGCGCGACTCTGGTTTTTCAAATTTGATGATATGTTGAAAGTTCGGAACTTCTACAGGCTCAACTACAGTCAAAGGTTTAGTGCGAGCGCTCATAATTCCTCGCATGTTGGGAATCCGTGGCTCTGCCATTCCTTCCGATGCACTTGCAACCAAAGGCAAAGGACAAGTAATCACTTCTTTTCCACCTTCAATTTCTCTTTCTAATGTTGCTGTTCCACCTTCAATCTGTAATGATTTTAAGATCGATATACTGGGAAGATCTAGCATTTCTCCAAGTAATGAAGCTACTTGAGCTCCGTTATAATCGATGGACTCACGTCCTGTTAAAATTAAATCAAAGCCTTGATCTTTAGCATAAGCTGCTATTTGTGTAGCAACAAAAAAAGCATCACGAGCAACACTGTTTATTCGTACTGCATCCGTTGCACCAATGGCCAACGCTTTACGAATCGTTACATCTGTACTCGGATCGCCAATATTGATTACTGTTACCGTTCCTCCCTGAGCTTCGGTTAATTCCAAGGCTCTAGTTAACGCAATTTCATCGTATGGATTTATAATAAACTGAACACCAGTAGCATTAAACACGGTTTTATCGTCGTTAAAATTAATTTTGGTGGTGGTGTCGGGAACATTACTGATGCAAACAAGTACTTTCATTTCTTATCTTTTTTTCAAAGTGCAAATCTACTCTATACTCAACAAATAGCCAATTAGAATCGCGTATATACTTACATTTTTAGCTCTGATGCAGAAATCGAGAGAAAGGATGACACATTGGAGATTTTTGAATAAAATTGAATTCAAGGTTAATTGTATTTTTGCAAACGATGAATCACGAACGCATTCAACAATTGAAGGAATTATTAACAGATGATCCACGTGATTCGTTTTGTAGATATGCCTTAGCTCTTGAGTATGCGAGTGACCCATCTGCCCTTAACCAAGCCATCCGTGAGTTGGAACTACTGAAGAAAATCGATCCGCAATACCTGGCATTGTATTATCAATTGGGGCTTTTCTATCATCAAGAGCAAGAAAAAGAAAAGGCGAAGCAAGTGTTGTTGGAAGGAATGAGTCTGGCGAAGCAGCAAGGAAACGCTCATACCTATTCCGAGTTGGAGTTTCTGTTGGATGATATTGAATAATTATATGTAATTTATAATGAAATTAATACAACATTTAATTAATTTAATAGATTAATTAATGCTTCCAAAATTAATCGCGCTATTTCCTTATGATGGAATAGCACAAAAACCTACTTTTGTACCACCGAATAAAATAAATCCATGAGAGAAATTCAATTTAGAGAAGCCCTAAGAGAAGCATTGTCAGAAGAAATGCGCCGCGATGAAAAGGTGTTTTTGATGGGAGAAGAGGTTGCATTGTATAATGGTGCTTACAAAGTGAGTCAGGGAATGTTGGATGAATTCGGACCCAAGCGGGTGATTGATACACCCATTGCTGAGCTCGGATTTGCTGGTATTGGTGTAGGAGCTGCTATGAATGGTTTGCGTCCTATTATTGAATTCATGACATTTAATTTTTCATTAGTAGCTATCGATCAGGTAATTAATTCGGCAGCGAAGATGATGAGTATGAGTGGTGGTAATTTTACAGTTCCTATCGTTTTCCGAGGGCCTACTGGTTCTGCTGGAATGTTGAGTTCACAGCATAGTCAGGCATTTGAAAATTGGTATGCAAACTGTCCGGGATTGAAAGTGGTAGTTCCATCCAATCCCGCCGATGCAAAAGGTTTATTGAAAGCCGCTATCCGCGATAATGATCCTGTTATTTTTATGGAATCGGAGCAGATGTATGGCGACAAAGGAATGGTTCCAGAAGGAGAATATGTGATGCCGATTGGTGTGGCTGATATCAAGAGACCAGGTACCGATGTGACTATTGTTTCATTTGGAAAGATGATGAAGATCGCTTTGAAAGCTGCCGAAGAATTGGAAGCTGAGCAAATCAGTGCTGAAGTCATCGATTTACGATCGGTACGACCGATCGACTACAATATGATTGTTGAGTCGGTAAAGAAAACCAATCGCTTAGTGATTGTGGAAGAAAGCTGGCCCTTGGCATCTATCGCTTCCGAAATATCCTTCATGGTACAAAAGCGCGCTTTCGATCATTTAGATGCGCCCATATTACGAGTGATGGGCGGCGACGTTCCATTGCCTTACGCTCCAACTTTGATAGAAGCTTATCTTCCAAACCCAGCCAGAGTTATTAAGGCAGTGAAGGAAGTGATGTATATGAAAGCGTAATCCCCCATGGGCAGGCTGCCATCGGCAGGCTCAGGTAGCATAGCGGGCAACCTTTTTCGGCAGGCTGCCATCGGCAGGCTCAGGCAGCAAAGCGGGCAACCTTTTTCGGCAGGCTGCCATCGACAGGCTCAGGCAGCATAGGGAAAAAGGTTGGTTGAGGCTCTCGAAGATAATATATCTAATCTATCGTTAAGAAGTTGAAGTATAAAATAGATTGTAATTTGACTCACGTCTTAGTGCTCTTTAGTGCCTTTTGTGTTAAAAATTGCAATATTAATATCTGATCTGGAATTCCTAACTTGCGTATTCATTCATCTGAGCAGAAAAATGAAATCACTATTTTGTTTCTTCTTGTTTTTTTTAATTGGATTCCATCTCCAATCCCAAACTCTTTACCCGTTTTCCAACAAAAATTTGGGAGGTACTCAGTCTGATATCCCC
Source organism: uncultured Bacteroidota bacterium (assembly GCA_903922455.1). Taxonomy (GTDB): domain Bacteria; phylum Bacteroidota; class Bacteroidia; order AKYH767-A; family OLB10; genus JAJTFW01. Next base: position 8,132 of record CAIXTT010000102.1, read on the forward strand.
ATTGGCTTCGAGCAATTACCCGATAGCGGATACATCATTTTAGCTTCGTCGAGTTCTAATATGGGATTTGATAAAAGTCAAAATAATCGAGATCCATCTGGAATGAGTTCAGATTTTTGGTTGATTCGCTTGGATAAAAATGGAAATAAACTCTGGGATAAAACCATTGGTGGATCATCTTCTGATCGACCTGCTGCTCTCTTTGTGTTGGCAGATGGGTATGTTTTGAGTGGGACATCTTCGTCAGGAATCAGTGGCGAGAAAACAGATAGCGTACGTGGAGGCGATGATTTTTGGATTGTAAAAACCGATTTGCTAGGAAATATTTTATGGGATAGAACGGTTGGTGGACTCAGTAATGATGAACTTACCTCCATGGCCTTTACAACCGATCAGCATTTAGTGTTGGGCGGATGGACACTGAGTCCCATTGGTGCCGATAAAATCAGTGCTCCCTTTGGCGACTTTGATTTCTGGTGGGTGAAGCTGGATACAATGGGTAATTTCATCTTGGAAAAAACGTTGGGCGGATTTTTAGGAGACAATTGCTTTGGGATGACACCAACCACTGACAACGGAGTTATTATGGCCGGGTATAGCAATTCTCCTATTTCTTTTACCAAAAGTCAACCCTCCCACGGATTATATGATTATTGGGTGCTGAAAGTAGATAGTTTAGGTCGAAAAATATGGGACAAAACCATCGGTGGACAAGGTGACGATTATGCTTTTTCCGTTTGTTCTATGCCCGGACTCAATAATGGATATATAGTTGGTGGATTTTCTTTTTCGGGTATCAGTGGAGATAAATCGGAAGCCAATCGAGGGCAAGACGATTTTTGGGCGATTCGGATTACTGAGCTTGGAAGTGTCGTGTGGGACAGAACCATCGGCGGAGATTTAGAAGATGAATTGGCAAGGGTGAGGATCTCTCGACAAAACGAAATTTTATTAAGCGGAACATCCTATTCAACGTTGAGTGGCGATAAAACGGAAATGAATTTGGGAGCAGAGCAAACATGGATGGTTCTATGCGATACCTCCGGTAATAAAATTTTAGATAAAACTTTTTTTACGACTGGACATGACGAATATGGCCAAGTTATTTCTGATTTTCAGGGATGTTACACCAGTATCAATTATACCATCTCCGATACAGGAGGATATAGATCTTTTAATAGTAATGGTGGGGGTGATATTTGGATCAGTAAAGTATGTCCGTTTTCTGTAGGAGTGGAGGAGATGGAATCCTCTAGAAATATTTTGACAGCGAATTACAATTCTACATCAGGAATGCTTGAAGTGGTAGCTATTGGACCCATTTCTACAAATTCAATATTCCAAATTTTTAATGTTAATGGACAATTGATGGAGGAAGAAAAAACCATTTCAATAAAAAGTTCATTCAAAATAAATTTCAATGTGGAGGAATTGTCTTCCGGTGTATATTTATTGAGATGGATTACGAAAAATGACTTTTTATCAGTTAAATTTATTAAGAATTAATTAAGACCGATAAAAAATTAAAATGCAAAGAGACAGATTTTAATCTGTCTCTTTGCATTTTAAATAATCAATCTTATTTCCTCATTCCGCCTTTTCCTTGCGCCTTGCGTTCGCGAATTTTTTCCAGTAATTCACGTTTAAATTCTTCTTCCGATTTAAATAATTTCGCTACTTTCTTGATGGGTAAGACTTGCTTAAATCGAGGATGATATTTTTTCAAAATATCGACTTCTTGTTGTCGAAGTGCGATGTCATCTGCAATAATATTATCCACTTCTTTGTCCGTTAAATTGTCTATTTCACCCTTGGCTTCTTTCAGATTCGTTACTCTATTTTCTCTCACTGATTTCATCTCCGTTGAATATTCATCATAAACCGGCCAAAAAACCTTTGCTTCTTCAGGAGTTAAACTAAGGCGTTTGGTGATGAAAGCGATTTTCATGGATTCAATGTCTTTCATTCTTTCACCTCGACCTCCTCCGGGTTGAGCGATTACAGATTCATAACTGAATAGGCATAGAAAAGCAAAGAGTAGGGTGTAGATCAGTTTTTTCATAGTTCTCATTATAATTCGTTTAATAATGTGGTTTCATTCATGGATTGAATTAGGTAGTTTTCTAATTCAAGGTCTTGTGTATTTAGTTGGGTAGTGTCGCTCTTGCTTGGTATATCGCATAATATTTCTGCCAATACATCCTCTTCAAAATGGATATAATACCCGCTATCAATAATTTCGTCAAGGCTAGGTGCCTCTTGCTGCACTTGATATTCTGCTTTTTTGTTGATGGAATTAAAGTAAAGGAGACTGATGCAAATAATCAACAACGTAAAACTAATTCCCACAAAAGCAGGTCGAAAAATAGGAATGAAGTACGTCTTGCTTTTATTTTCTTGAATCCGATCTTGAATCTTGGAACTCAAGGAATCAAAATACCCATCAGGTGCATTAAAGAAATTAGAAGGAGCAATGGCCATTAAAGTAGGCGCATCCTTCAACTCATTGTCTCTTTCCTGATTCTCGGTAGGGTTTGTCATTATTTTTTTAAGAGAATATTGTTTCTCTTTGGTTTAATCGGTAAGAATAAATTTTTCTACTTTATTAACGGCGTGATGGTAAGAAGCCTTGAGAGCGCCTACCGAAGTCCCTAATACTTGCGACATTTCCTCGTATTTCATGTTGTCGTAGTAGCGAAGGTTGAAGACGAGTCTCTGTTTCTCTGGCAAACTCAAAATAGCCTGTTGCAATTTCAATTCTAGCTTGTTTGAGTCGAAGGGAATCATGCTGTTAACATGATTTTTTAATTCATGTTCCACATCATGAATGGGTAGAAAAAAGCGTTTTCGCTTCTGTTTCAGATGGGCTAAGCATTCGTTGGTAGCAATACGATAAATCCAGGTGAAAAGCTGACTATCTTCTCTAAATCCTTCTAGATGATTCCACACTTTTATAAATGTATTTTGAACTAAATCGTTGGCATCGTCATGTACAATAACCATTCTCCGAACATGGAGATAGACTCTTTGCTGGTACTTTTTTACGATCAAATTAAAGGCGTAATGAGCATTCGCTTGCGAATCTCTAAACATTGCCAATAATTCTTGATCGCTTAGTTCAGCCATAAACAACAATAAATAATCGGATAAGCAAGTTCGACACTCTACTCCCCAAATGGTTTAATTGTACCCTAAAAAGAATTTTATTAAGCCAGCACTCGCTTTCGAGCCATTACTTTTTGTACGGCTTCCACAATATTGCTTGCTTCTAATCCGTATTTTTTCATGAGCTGCTCTGGTGTTCCACTTTCACCAAAGGAATCATTCACTGCAACATATTCCTGAGGACTTGGGAAATGAAGTGCTAAAACTTGAGCTACGGCATCACCTAATCCACCAATACGATTATGCTCTTCAGCTGTGACCACACAACCTGTTTTTTTCAATGAATCCAAAATGGCTTTTTCATCGATGGGTTTAATGGTGTGGATGTTGATGATCTCTGCAGAAATGCCCATCGCTTCCAATTGCTCACCGGCTTCAATGGCTTTCCATACTAAATGTCCAGTAGCAATGATGGTTACATCAGTACCTTCATTCAACATGACTGCTTTTCCGATTTCAAATTTTTGATCGGCAGGCGTAAAGTTTGGTACAGCAGGACGCCCAAAACGTAAATAAACGGGTCCGTGATGTTCAGCTATAGCTAAAGTTGCCGCTTTGGTTTGATTAAAGTCACATGGATTAATCACAGTCATTCCGGGTAACATTTTCATCAATCCAATGTCTTCTAAAATTTGATGCGTAGCACCATCTTCTCCCAACGTTAATCCTGCATGAGAAGCACATATTTTCACATTCTTATCCGAGTAGGCAATCGACTGACGTATTTGATCGTACACTCTCCCTGTACTAAAATTCGCAAACGTACCAGTGAATGGAATTTTTCCACCGATGGTGAGTCCTGCTGCAATGCCCATCATATTCGCTTCTGCAATTCCAACTTGAATGAATCGCGCTGGAAATTCTTTCGCAAAAGCATCCATCTTCAATGATCCAGTAAGATCTGCGCAAAGTGCTACAATATTTTCATTCTTTCTTCCTGCCTCGATTAATCCGGCGCCAAAACCTGAACGAGTATCTTTCTTTTCACTAAATGTATATTTTTTCATGGGATATGATGTGGTATATTTTAATTGATGTTTACACTGATACTAATTCCAGAAGCAATGCGGAATGTTTTTTCGATGGTATAGATGACAGACTGTGAATTCTTAGGTCGGAAAACGATGCGGTAGAGTCCGGGTTGCAAAACAATACTTTCTTTCACGCTATTCAGTGAGATGCGATCAACCCATTCTAGTTTATTTTCTTTTTCTACTAAAATGTCGCCATAACCTGGAGCATTGCAAATGATGGTTGCAATACCGGGCGTTGGAATTTGAACAGAGGTAGTTTTACTCTGAGCCACATTTACATTGTTTATGAAAATACGAGGTAATGTAAGTACTTCTAAATCATAATCACCTACAATATACCGAGTGATATCACTAAACTCTTGAACATTCAGAGTAGCTTTTTCACCATGTTTTCGAACAATAGCGTAAAGTTTTTTATACTCGTTGGCCCCATCTATTTTTAATTGCAAATCGCCTTGAGGAGCATCCAATGCAATAATCGTATGCTTTCCTACATTAAGCGTAACACTGTCCTTGCTTACCGATGGGATGGTATGCGCAGTAACACGATACATTCCTAGTGGATCAATCTGAACGGTGTCAGGAACTCCTTTAGCATTGATGGTATGCATAAAATTATAAAGCACCGCCCCGCTTCGTTGATCGTAGAAAGTAATGCTTGTATTGGTTTCGGTAGGATGTGATTGAATATCGAGTAAGTTCACCTGAGCCGTGGTGTTGTTCAATGCTTGAGTGATCACAATATTGAACGCATTTCTGAATTGTGTTTCATCGGTAGCATCAAAATAATTTCCGATGCATTCAAATTGCTTTATGAAATCTTTATTCAATCCTAATCCGATGACGAATGGCTTTAATACAACACCTTTTTTCTGAAGCATGGCCGATACTGCACAAGGGTCGCCATTACATTCCTCAATTCCATCTGTGATTAAGATGATAATATTTCTCGCTTGAGATTTTGGAAAGTCACCACCACATGCTTCTAAGGAGCGCGCAATGGGTGTAGTTCCTGATGGACTGATTTCCTCTAATCTTTTTTTAATGGCGAAACTATTATTTTTTCCAAAAGGAACTTCAAGTCTCGTATCGTCACAATCTTGAGGAGGATATTTTTTAGTATGACCATACACACGTAAAGCTAATTCAAGGTTGGTCATTTCATTTAAACTGTCGACCATCTCACTCAACATCTTCTTCGCTACTTCGTATTTTGTATTGGTTTCCCAACGTGCATACATACTTTGAGATGCATCAAAAAGAAAAAGGATGCGAGTAGGTTGCTCAGGCGATTTTTTCTGAGCCATAACCATCCCAGTACTTAACAGGATAACTGCTAGCAAGGAGAAAATAATTTTACTTCCGTTATTTTTTCTCAAATTAATAATCTCCAAGTGTACTTTGATTTTGTTTTAAGGCATCCACTAATTGTTCATCATTGGGTGCGATTCCATGCCATTTATGCCCGGCCATCATAAAATCAACACCATGGCCCATGATCGTTTCCATTAAAATTAAAATGGGTTTTCCTAATCCCGTTTGCGTTTTTGCTTTCAACAAAGTAGCTCGCACTTCTTCCAAATCATTTCCTTTCATGCTAAGCACTTGCCATCCGAATGCTTCCCACTTTGCCTTCAAGTCTCCCATATTGAGCACATCGTTTGTAGAACCATCAATCTGTTGACCGTTCACATCAATGGTAGCAATCAAATTATCCACCTTGTTACCGGCTGCAAACATAGCAGCCTCCCAAACCTGACCTTCCTGCAATTCACCATCTCCCATAAGAACGAAAACTAAGTGATCATCATTGTTCAATTTCTTGGAAAGAGCAGCACCTATTCCAGCAGATAACCCTTGTCCCAATGATCCTGACGAGATGCGAACACCAGGCAAACCTTCATGTGTTGTAGGATGACCTTGTAAACGAGAGTTGAGTTTACGGAAAGTCGCTAATTCTGTGATTGGAAAATAACCCGTTCGGGCAAGAACGCTGTACCAAAGCGGAGAGATATGTCCATTCGACAAGAAGAAAAGATCTTGCTCTTTCCCATCCATATCCCACTCTTTAGGGTTATGTTTGAGGATATCGTTGTATAAAACAGTGGCAAATTCCGTGCACCCCAAAGAGCCTCCAGGATGACCACTTTGAACGGCGTGTACCATTCTAACAATATCTCTTCGCACCTGTACGGCGAAATCATTCAATGTGCTTATTTCAGTCATGACTGCAAAAGTAATGAGCCTATCAAAGTAGCGGAATGGTTTTCAACAATCAGACTGTGATTGTGGATAATTAGAGGCTATTTTTCGTAATTATTTTAATTGTTGTGATAAATCGTCAGAATAATAACAATCTCAACGTATTTTTGCATCCCATGAATATCTTTCCACAACATTCTTTGCTGATTGAGGAGTTTGAAAAATTGCGTCAAATTACCTCCGAGGAGTGTAGTGGACTTGCGGGGAAGGAAGATGTGCTTAAAATCTCGTTTTCATCCGACTATGCCGTGGTGCTTAGGCGATTAGAGGAAACGGATGAGATGAGACGGATTCTTTTGGATGGAGAGCCTTTTCCTTCAGATTCTTATCCGGATGTTCGACAGGACCTCAAACTTCTGTTTATACAGAATTCGGTTCTAATGCCTTTGCAGATTTTGCAATTGAATCGAATTGTGGGTCAAATGGCATTGGTTTTTGCTTTTTTGAAAGATAAGGATGCTAAGTTTCCATTGCTCTCTTCTTTGTTGATGGATGTGATTTTTGAAAAAGAAATTCAAATTGCTATTTCAAGCGTAATGGATGAAAGTGGACATGTTTTGTCATCCGCATCGACAGACTTGAATCGCATTCGAAAAAATTTAACGCGTAAAAGAGTTGAGTGCGATCAAATCTATTTATCTATCATACAGAAGTACAGAAAAAGTGGTTGGTTAAGCGATTCGGAAGAAAGTTGGAGAGGAGGACGAAGAGTAGTTTCCATTTTGGCGGAGAATAAACGTAGTGCGAAGGGCATTATTCATGATATTTCTTCTACCGGAAAAACTTGCTTTCTAGAACCTGAAGAATCCATTGGAATCAATAATTTTATTTTGTCGCTAG